>CBFGVE010000027.1:0-12590 GCA_965651915.1 uncultured bacterium | reverse complement strand
TGGTGCCCAGCCCGCCGTTGAGCTTGATAACAACCGCCTGAGCCAGAACCTCCGCCGGCACCTCCCCCCGGGGCAGCGTATCGAGATCGGGAGGCGGCTCGACCGGCCGTATGCAATCCTCGGCAATAAGCCCGGTCTCCCCATCGCGCAGCCTGCGGCACTGCTCGATAAATGTCTGTATGGCTACTTCAGGGAGCCCGGCTGCCGACATGCGCCGCTCAATTTCGTTTCGCCACGCATCGCTCATTCGAAATCCATCTCGTCTTCGTGGCTGGCCAGGTTCAGCAGATACTGACCGTAGTGGTTTTTCTCCATCGACTGGCCGAGGGCAAGCAGTTGCTCGCGGCTGATGTACCCGCGGCGGAAAGCGATCTCCTCCAGGCAACTGATCATCAGCCCCTCGCGCTGCTGGATCGTCTGCACATACTGGGCGGCCTGGAGGAAGGATTCGTGGGTCCCGGTGTCGAGCCAGGCCATGCCGCGGCTGAACAGCTCGACCCGGAGACAGCCCAGCTTGAGGAACTCGAGGTTGAGGTCGGTAATTTCCAGCTCGCCGCGTGGCGATGGCTTGAGGTTCGCGGCGATCTCCACCACCCGGTTGTCATAGAAGTAGAGGCCGGGCACCGCGTAACGCGACTTGGGCTTGCGGGGCTTCTCCTCGATGCCGATCACCTTCCCGCCGCGGTCGAACTCGACCACGCCGTAGCGCTCGGGATCGCTCACCCGGTAGCCGAAAATCAGCGCGCCCTCGGCGAGCTGGCCTGCGCTGCGCAGGATATGCGAGAGCTGGCCCCCGTGGAAAATGTTGTCGCCAAGGATCAGGGCGCAGGGATCCTTTCCGATGAAATCCGCGCCGATAACAAACGCCTGGGCAAGCCCCTCGGGACGAGGCTGCTCGGCATAGGTGAAGGTCACGCCGAACTGGCTGCCGTCGCCCAGCAAATCGATGAAGCGCGGCAAATCCTGGGGCGTCGATATGATGAGGATTTCGCGGATGCCCGCCAGCATCAGGACCGAGATCGGATAGTAGATCATCGGCTTGTCGTAGACCGGCAGGAGCTGCTTGCTGATGGCCTTGGTGATGGGATAGAGGCGCGTGCCGGAACCTCCGGCGAGGACGATGCCTTTCATAAGCGGACTCCTTTAGTTCGGTTTAAACTGGGATCGCGTTCGGACCGATGCAGACTAGGCATAATGCTTTTCGACCCACGTCTTGTAGTCGCCCGACCGCAGCATCTCGATCCATTCCGGATTCCCGAGATACCAGTCCACCGTACGGGCGATGCCGGTCTCGAAGGTCTCCTCGGGACACCACCCCAACTCCTTTTCGATCCGGCTGCAGTCGATCGCGTAGCGCCGGTCGTGTCCGGGCCGGTCTTTCACATAGGTAACTAGACTGCGACGCGACGCGACGCCGGAGAGCGAGGGGGCCCGCTGGTCGACGAGGTCGGCAATGACCTGGACCACCGCGATGTTCTCCATCTCGTTTCGCCCTCCCACGTTGTAGGTGCGCCCGCGTTCGCCGGCCTGCATGATCCGCCAGATCGCCGCACAGTGGTCACGAACATAGAGCCAGTCGCGCACATGGCGTCCATCGCCATAGACCGGCAGCGGCTTACCCTCCAGCGCGTTGAGAATCATCAGCGGGATGAGCTTTTCCGGGAATTGAAAAGGGCCGTAGTTGTTGGAGCAGTTCGAAAGCGTCATCGGCAGCCCGTAGGTCTTGTGGTAGGCTCTCACCAGATGGTCGGAGGATGCCTTGGAAGCCGAATAGGGGCTGTTCGGCTTGTACGGGGTGGTCTCGGTGAAAAAGCCTTCCGCACCTAGACTGCCAAACACCTCGTCCGTGCTCACGTGATGGAACAGCGCGAGCTGGTCCTGATGGCTACGGGCCAGTTCAAGCAGGTTATAGGTGCCCATGATATTCGTCTGAACAAAGGCGTCGGGCCAGTAGATCGAGCGGTCCACGTGCGACTCGGCGGCGAAATGGCAGATCGTGTCGATCCCGTTCTCCTCGAACACCTGGCGAAGCGCGTCGCGGTCGCAAATGTCCGTGCGAGAGAGCAGGTAACGCTTAGGAAACTCCTCCTGAATGTCGGCGAGGCTTGCCGGATTCGCCGCGTAGGTAAGCTTGTCGACATTGACAATACGCCCGGCAAAATCGGTCTCCTTCAGTAGATAGCGGATGAAGTTGACGCCGATGAAGCCGCAGCCCCCGGTAACCATGATGTTGTTCATTGAAGGGGTAGCCATAGGTCGGGAATCTCCTGATTAAAACGAGGGATTATAGAGGGAAGCACCGGCTAAGCCAAGCCCTCAAACCCAGCCCCTCTCAAACAGCTGGGCCGCGAGACGAACGAAGGCGCTACTCCATAGATTCCAAAATCCCGACCCTTGAAGATATCCAGGCCTGCCTATCCCAACCTTGGATCCTTGGGCGCTTCCGGGTTTTCCGTGTGATTTTTAAATGGCCAGTCTCGGGTACAGGTCCAGGCCTCCGAAGTTGAAGTAGAGCGCGTTGGCAAGCCTCCCCATGTTCCTGAACCCGTTGGCCCGCTTGATCAGCGCCTGTATCCGGCTGTTCATGCTCTCGGAGTGGGCGTTGCTGTGGAAGTGCACGAACCAGTTCAGGATCGCCCCGAGATGCCGCTTGAAGGTGTCGGCCACCTCCATCACCGGCTTGAGCTTGCTGCGCTTGGCGTCCGCGAACCAGCGCCGGAAGTAGTCGGCGGCCTCCTCCCGGCCTGCGCATTCCTCGAACATGAGCCGGAAGCGCTCCTTGAATCCCCACGCTCTTGCCGTCTTCAGCGCGCGATGCTTCATCCGTGCGAAGCCTGAAATGTCTTACTTGTTTAGGCCCGACCCCAAATCCTTTTGCGGCATTGCCTATAGCGACCCTTTCCCTCCAGCTTTACGGGATGGCTTCTAACATCCCATATTCGGTAATGATTTCTGGACCGTCGGTATCGCGACTAAATACGCGGTAGGCGTTAAATACGGCACCCCCTTTTTCCCCTTCACTTATTATTCGTACAAGGGGCATTAGATAATCAAACTCAACGGAGCGAACTCTCTTAACATCCTCAACCCTGAACACTGTACCACTGGGTATCAGCCCAACAATTAAGTCACCATGGAAAACTCGCCCAACATGAGCGGTTTGAACCGGCAGCGGGAGTCGGTAGTGCGGGGCTTTGTCAGGCGAGATAATAAGGGTGCGGTCCTTCCAGTTAGGTTGGACAACATAGCAATCTACAATGAGCAAGTAGGTTTGGCCAACACAAGAATGCAACCGCAGAGGACCAGAGACAGAGCCAACGCGTACACACCCCGAAATTGTTATGAGCGGCAAAATACAAAGTAAAATGATCACATGGGCACTTTTCATCATGTCCACCTATTATCGTACGTATGGAGAATAATAGAAGAAACTGTGCATATTTCCCTCTTGTCCCCGCAAAGTTCCGTTCATCGAAGAGTCAATTATCTGCCAACCGCCGTACCCAGGTAAAAATGTGTGAAACCCAAAAAGTTTAATCGGTGTTGGAAGGTAATTCGAAATGGGCACTTTATCGTATCTTGATGCGCTTCGGTTCCAGTTGTTCTCCGCGCTACACAGCCCCAGGTAGGGGGCGCTAATAAACATCTGCGATCCACAACCCTGATATTTGACTAATGACCTTATATTTGATGTGTCCACTAGAGCCAACGCTGAAAAGAAGGTCATCGTCCCTTGACTGTGTGCAACGACATCAATGCTTCGCCCCTGCTTCCCGGCTGCTCTGAGTGCTCGTGCACCACGTATTGCAGTAATATCCACAAATCCAAGCTCATTTCCTAAAATTTGAACAAAGTCACCTACATAAGTGGTTCGATTCTTAATGTGGGTCGAATCGGAAACGCCTAGGCACATACGCACGTCCTCTGCAAAAATATCTGCCGACATCGAGTTGTTGAAAATGCCATTAAAGGACACTACTGGCTTTACCACATCAAATGTCATTGGGGGCTGTGTATCAAGGAAATCGCCAGAAAGCAAGCTTACCGGAAAGCCTCCAGCCACGCGCACTGTGTCCATGCAACCATTGAGAATCTCCCAAAGAACAAAGCGCTTGCTCCCTGGGTTAATCAATTCCAATACAGGTCCAGTATCATAGACTCTCTTCATGGTACGGAGGTGGGAGTATACGCCCTCCCACACATGTAGTCCAATTGTCATGCCTAGACCGTGCAACGGGGGACCAAGGATGTCCGATCCATTAGCAACAGTTTCAGCGCAAAGGGAAAGAGGAGTTTCAATAAAATCAGTCCGAATATCCCCAACTAGCTCACGGGAGCTTCCGAATCGTGACCCCCAAATGACCCCTTGCCCCATATTTCGGGGAATCCACGAACTCTCCAGCCCCAGCGGGTCGGCGAACGAGAGGGGGTCGTTGTTGCAGAAGAGGTAGCTGCCCATGCCGTTCGGCTCGCCCTCTGGGCCCAGCTCCAGGTTCATGTCGGGGCCGGAGAAGCTGCCCCATTCGGGGATGTAGTCGCGGAAGCGGTAGTGGTAGTGGCCGGCGTGCGCGTCCCACTCCCGGCCCTGGAACCGGAAACGGTTCCCGAAGTGGTCGAAACTGTTCTCCGGGCGCAGGTTGCCGAAGGCGTCGTACTCGTACTGCGCCGCCACCGACCTAAGTTCTCGTTTAGCAGCCCCCCCACTCGGCACACCCCCCCTTGCCCGAGCGAAGCTGGTCGGCAAGGCGACGAAAAGAGGCGCGTCTCTTGTGAGCGCACCGCCCTGGATGGAGCATGAAACCTCCACACTCACCCTCGACGGTCGAGACTCAGGCAGCGCTCGCGGTTACCCGACTACCCGCTCAAGGCTCCCACACCGTTTCAGTCGAGCGCAGGTTTTTGAACAGGTTGCGCTTCGGATCAAACTCCAGGTTCCGATCGTTCGGCGTCGGGTTCAGGTAGTAGGTGAAGCGAATCGTCGGGTTTCCTGGGCGGCCGGCTCCGATGACTTCAAACTCTCCATATATTTTCCCGTAGCACGCTTCAAGCAGGTTGCCCTCGCGGTCCTCCTTACTTCGAATGCGCAGGTAGTAGACCGCAGGCTTTTGCCATCCTTCCATTCCAAACCCACCCGATTTTGGGTTGTAGCCAAAGTGATTAGTCAAACTCCGTTCGTACCCGCCCTCTGGAGCATGACGCTGAGATATGAAAGCACTTTCAAGAAATGGGCTATCCTCCCTAACAATTCCGTCGAGCCGTTCGGGGAATGACACCCGGAGCCACGCCTCGATGTCATCGGGTGCCCGAACAGTTCTGGACACTGACATCCTCAGATCCTCCCGATCTCCAGAGCCGTGCGGAGCGACCCAGTCCCCCTCTTCAAGGTCGAAGCCCACAAATTCATCTTCTATTGGAACTGTCGCTTCCACTTCGCGGGCATATAAGGGAATGGGCTTGATCACTTCGCGAAGCGTGACGGGAATTTCAACATTCCACGGTAGCCACCGGCCATTCTTAACCAGTACGCCATCTACTCCGGTAAACTTGAACGTTCCCCTGGATTTGTAGTACCCACTCTTGTTCACGCTGTAGCGGACCTCCCCCCTAGTCAAGTCCTGGAGAACGAACCTCCCATCCTTATCCGATGGGCCCACTATGCCTTCCCGCTCGTCCATCTGGAAATGAGCACCTACCTGTGCGCCTTCTACCGGCTTGCCTTCGTCGTTTGCAATCCGAAGCGTGACCCGGGCCGGAGCGCCGTCCCGAAGAACCCGGTCGAACGCCGGTGTCCTCCATCGCACTTCCTGGGCCTGTAGCGGAGCTTGAAGAGCCAGCGCGAGCAGTGATAGACAAAGCATTCTCATCGTAACGCACCCTTTTCGGTTAGGTTGTCAAAAAGATCGAAGGTATATAGATAAGCCATTTCGCGAATGTCGTTGTGCAGCCATTTGCCTTCAAAAAGACTGCCGACTGGTCGAGGCCATCCGTTGTCTTTAAGGCTTGCCATATTAAAGTTTCCTCGTCCTAAAAGGTTTATGTTTCCAACGATATTTCTCCCCGTCGCGGGACTCAGCGCAGGAATACCTTTGGCCAGCAAGCTGTCGATTTGACTTCTGCTGGCATCCGGGTTCTGCAGGTGATCTGCAGCTCGGAATGCTGGGGTAGAACGAAGATCCTCGACAGATGCCAGAACGGCCTGCTCTGCCGAGTACACTCTCTCCCAGGTGGTTTCACCCTGCGACTCGATGTAGGCAAACCGGAATCCCCAGCCAGCCCAAGATGTTGATCCTAAAATTGGAGAGTATATATGGAAAAGTCCCTTGAAATGCTCCTGCTTGTGCCACGTGTAGCGTGCAAAGCTGTCCGCATCTGGCCATACCAGCCAGGTTGTCTCAACCCCGGTGAGCATTCCAAGAACTCCATCGTAGATTTCGAACACCTCGTCTTCCGACGAGTAGAAGTTATAGGCTTTCGGAACCGCCCCGGCAAAGCGGTTTTTCCAGGTCATTTGCTGCCTGGCATCGTCGACCGTATTGGTGAATAGCTGGTGCCAGGTTGCTGACCAAGTCCGAGATGGGTAGTCTCTCCAGTCGGGATTTATCATCTCGTTACCCTCCAGCTCGGTCTTCCAGGTCGTTGCATCGTAGGCCTCGGTGGCCACGGCGGCGTTGAGCATGAGATAGCGGTCGATCTCCATGCCGTGGGTGGCGATGGCCGAGGAGACCACGATGTTGCCCATGCTGTGGGCGGCGATGGTCCGTTTCGCGGGGCCGCCGGGCAGCGCGTTCACCCGCTCGGCCAGGTGAACCGCGCTCTTGAAGGCGTTGTCCACGTTGTGCTGGTAGTTCGCCGAGCTTCCATCCGCCGCCCGGTAGGTGACGCCGATGAAGCGGGCGCTCGATCCCGACCAGTAGAACTTTTTGAACATCTCGCTGTGCCAGCCCCGGGCATTTTTCTGGTCCACGTTAACTCCGTGGAGAAACACCAGCCACCGCTCGGACAGCAGCGAGTCGGGATAGCGCTCCCCGGGGGCCCCCCGTTCCGCCACCTCGATGTCAGCCCCCAGATTCCCGCAGAAGTTCCAGTGGCGGAACATCTTTTCGACGCCCGATAGCCGTAGCGGCAGTTCCGAACGCGACACCAGCACATTGTCGGACTTGCGCCGGATGTCTAGCAGCAGCGGGTCTCCCGTCTCCGACGTGCCCTCCAAGAGAACAACCCCGCCAGTCCCCTGCTGAACCGCCTGTAGAAATGAATTCTCAAGCGCCTTTGGAGAGTCGACGCTCGTAACTTTCGCCGTTTCGTGCTGCTCGGCCCACGTACGGTCGACAAGATACTTCTTGCACTCTACAGGCGTAAGATTCTCCGGCATGATTACATTTACGGCCTTATTAGAATGCCACAGGAAGTAGGTATACTCGCTCGGGTGCAGCAGCCGCAACGCAGGGGCGAGATCAAGATGGACAGGGAAAAAGTCCAGCAGATCGCGCACACCGTCCACGCGTTCATTGCGCCAATCCTGAAAGCTCAGCCACCCGGGGGCTCCGGGGATGTCGTCGCCCTCGTCGTAGCCGGCGTCATTGTCGTCGTTGATCCAGAAATAGAAGACTTTCCCGGCCAGTGCATGCGATCGGTCCAGCCCATCGATTTTACGGTCCCGGTTGTAGTCGGGCACCATGGGCACGCGGAGATCGACCCTCGTCCGTACGGCGTCGGAAAGCAGGAACGGCCCGTCCTCCGAGGGCGAGACCTCCGCGAGGATGCGCAGGTCGGAAGGGTCCGCGCTGGGGCGGATGCCCTCGACGTAGAGCGTGAGTCGGTTCCCGGCCCCGAGGTCTGCCGGTCGGAGCGGCGCGCCGGGGTTGATGAAGTGGCCTCCGCCGCCCACCGGTAAGGGGTCGCGGCTGGACGGGCCGTCGAGGGTCCAGATGCGGAGATGCCCGGCAGCGGGCGCGAAGGCATAGGGGTCTTCCGGTGTCCCCTCGCCTGTGCGGTCGACGGCGGCGGGGTCGGAGGCGGAATAGCCGAAGCGGATGCGGATCTTGGCGAGGTCGAGATGAGCGGGGATTTCCAGGACCAGGGGTACGAAGCGCTCGCACTCGCCTTCCCCATTCTCTCCCCACAGCCCCATGCCATCCGCGAAGTCGGGGATGCCGTCGCCATCGGCGTCGCCCACGCTGGCCGCGACGACCTTGCCGTTCAGGGGATCGTCCTCGGCGGCATCCTCTTCGGGTGTTCGGTCGGGCGGGAGGAAGCCCTTTTGGTTGAGCGAATCGATGTCGAGGTCTACCGCTCGCCGCAGGGCGGCGTCTCCGCGCAGGCCACCGGGGCTTGGCAGTTCAAAGGAGTGGTCGGCATCCGGTCCGACGAGAGACGCATACGCTGCGGCCCCATCCGCCGAATGTGCCGCGCGGCCGATGTACATGCGTTGGCCGTTGCCGATGAACAGTACGCTGCGGGGAAGGTACTGCTCGGTGTCCTGCCCTTCCGCGTCCTCGCTCCAGACATGCTCCAGCCAGTTCATCCGGTAGCGGCGCCCCTGCACGGTGTCCACGGCGAAGCGGTAGACGGACTCGCTCAGCTCAAGGCGGACCTCGTCGGAACTCAAGTGGCGCAGGGGCGCAGGCTGTGCTGCGGCTATGTGCAAGGTGGAAACCTCCGAGCACAGCTCGCCCGGGGTGTTGCGCAGTATTCCAGTGCCCCAGGGAATATCGGCCCACTCGTTCGACTGAGTGACTTCTTGAAAATCTACTGTGGTTAGCGATATCAGTAATTCAAGGCTGTATAGATTGCCAAGCTCAATAGCATGCTCCAAATACAGGTAGTCGCGACTGACCTCCCCGGGAACGGACGCCGAATCCTCTTCTTGCAGCGAATAGCCGAACTGGTAGGACGTTTCAGTCTCGGCGAACTGGGCGGCGGCATGCTCGTCGTAGAATTGGTATATCCGCTCAGGATGGAAAAAATCTGGATTAAAAATACTGAACGACTCGGGAGCGCAATAGGTGTACTCGTTGGTAAACGCGCTTATCTGCTCATCATCGGACCCTGGAGAACTCACTCCACTATCCACCTCTACCACCTCACTATCGAGCCAATTGCCGGACACATTCCACAAATACGAGGTGTGCCAGCCATAACCAACGTTCATTTTTTCGTATGATTTCACTTCGATGCGCCCACTAAGGGTTCTGGTTGCCGGGTTGATTGCGAAGTCCCGTACCTGCTTTTCATCCATGATCCAGCCAAAGTAGATCTCGCCGGTCTCTGCCGATTCTACTTGGCTATCAGAACGGCTTTCCATTGAAGCAGAATAGGACAGGTAGTACACCGGCGGCCCGTTGGTGGGCTGTACGAAGGCGGGGAAGCCGGTGAATTTTTCTCGGGCGGCGCCGCGCGATTTCATCTCGACCTGAACATCGGCCAGCCCGATTTCGTGGATCACGAAGCTGCCCGGCACGCCAAGGCCAAGCTGGTAGGCCTCCAGGAAGGTTAGGCCAGTACCGGTGCTGTAGTGAGCGTCGCCCGCATCCAGCGGATTCAATGCCTGGCTGACTTCCCAGCCGTCGGGCAGGCTGTCGCCGTCGGTGTCGGCGTTTCCGGGGTTCGTTCCGGCCACGAAGAACTCGAAGGCGTCGCTGAGTTCGTCGAGATCGTTGTCGGTGTCGGCGTCGCCGAAGGCGTACATCATTGCGGGGGCGGCTTCTGGCGGCGGGGCCCAGGAGGAGGCCTCGGCGGAGGCCAGTCCGGCGGCGACCCGCTGCCACCGGGGCTCCACGTCCCCGATCGGGGCCGCGTAGAGGTCGACCCGGTTGGTGAAGCCGGGGGGAAGCTCGAAATGTAGCCGAACGCCGTCCGCTTCTCGGTCCAGGCCTGCAACCCGCATGCGCTGGGGTCCGGGACTGCCATCCGCCCAGGAAGGCAGCTTCGTGGTCGCTACCAGCAGCGCAACCGCTGCGGCGGCGAGTGCTATGCCCGCCGCAGTGGCCCTCCCGGCTTTCGTCCGCTTAGAATGTCCAAACCGAGTTCCTTCCCCAACACCAACCTTCATGCCGTAAAACCCTCATCCTTCCGGATTAACCGGATACCTCACTCAACCGCCTGCGGTCCCCGGGCCCACCTAGACCCTCGCTGGCGGAAGTAGCCCCTCATAACACACCGAGCGGCAATACTTGTAAAGTGAAAAGTTGGTGGATTGTAAAGTGAAATGCCGGACTTGGGAAAGGGAGTGCCCCATGCCAGGATGAACCTTTCTTCATCCATCACAAACAAAGGAAAGGAGCACCGGCATGGGGCATCGCAAAGGTATCACGCACCCGCGAAAGGGCAAGCACTTGAACAGGGACGAACGCATACAGGTGGAAGGGCTTCTGAAGGCGAAGAGAAGGCCCAGCGAGATCTCCGCCATTCTGGGGCGCGATGTGCGCACGATCCAGAGGGAGATCCGGAGGGGCTCCGTGGAACGCGTCCGCAGCGACCTGAGCCGGTGCGCCGCCTACAGCGCCGACCGGGGGCAGGACGTCCACGACCTCAACGGCACCGCCAAGGGCCCGCAGCTCAAGCTGGGGAAGCACCGCCGGGCGGCGGAGTTCATCCGCGAGCAGATCGTCGTCCACAGGTGCTCCCCGGAGGTGGTGGCGCACCGGATGGACGCGGAGGAGCACGGCTGCCGCGTCTGCGCGAAGACCATCTACTCGTACATCGAACAGGGGCTTGTGGACGGGGTCTCGAACGAGTCGCTGTGTGAGAAGCGCAAGCGGCGGAAGCGGCGGAGGAAAGCCCTTGTGCGGCGGGCGAGGAAGCATCCGGCCAGCCGGAAGGGCATCGCGGAGCGGCCGGCGGAAGCCTCGGACCGCTCCGGGTTCGGCCACTGGGAGATCGACCTGGTCGTGGGCGGGGAGGGGTCGGGCAAGGGGGCGCTGATGACGCTGACCGAGCGCAAGACCCGCAAGCTCGTCATCCGGAAGCTGCCGGACGGCACGCAGAAGTCGGTTCTCAAGGCGCTGGCCCGCATCGAGCGGTCCGTCGGGGCGCCGGCCTTCCGGAAGATGTTCAAGAGCGTCACGGCCGACAACGGGCCCGAGTTCCTCGACGTGGAGGCCATGGAGCGCTCCACCCTCGGCAGGAGGCGGCGCACCCGGCTGTTCTACGCCCACCCCTACGCGTCCTGGGAGCGCGGATCGAACGAGAACGCCAACCGCATGATCCGCCGGTTCATCGCCAAGGGGCGGGACATCGCCGACTTCAGCCACAAGAAGATCCGCTGGATCGAGGAATTGATCAACGGGTACCCGAGGAAAATTCTCCAGTTTCAAACTGCGGAGGAAAGGTTCATCGCGGAGCTGGCGGCATAGATGAGCTTCCCACACACCAAGTCCGGCATTTCACTTTACAATCCACCCAAAACCTCACGCGACTGCTTGCTGAACTCTGGCTGATCTAGCTAACCACCGATGGATGCCTGAAGAGCATCAACGCCGATGCCAAACTCCAATGGCCCAACCTAAAACTATGACCATAGCCTAACAGCCTCACGCGCTGATCAACACGCTCCGCCCAAGCATTCGGTCAACGGTCCCCATCGTTATCAGGCATCGCGTCTACTGTGTCTTTTCTAATAGTCGAAAAGTATAAACTAGATAACTCGTTCTCGCTTAATTTTGAATTTGAAGGCTCTGGTACATTCGATTTTTGCAGGACCACCGCATCGACTACCCCGCGCAACACCAGCCCCTTCAATCCTGCTTGATTGTCAGCAAGGATCACTAAGGGTTTCTTAATTCCGGGGATTGGCCCTATTGGCGGCCCCACCAATGAAACTACTACCGATGCTTCGTTCCACGAGTCAAGAAAGTGAGAAGTAGACTGCCCACTAAATCCGGGAAGGTCGCTGTAGTTAAAAGAGTCAGGGCTTTTCAGCGACTTCAACTCCACAGCTAACCCATTCTTCTCAAACTCATCCGACATCGCCTCACGAATAGGCCCATGCCGAAGCGCCTCATCCCCCTCGCTCTCCAACATTAAAACGAGAACTTGAGGACCCGAAGATAGACCAAGAGCTTCTGCAGCCAGCAGACGCCCTAGAACTTGATAGTAAGAAGGGTAGCTTTCTCGATCTCCACCCATGTTGAACGCTAAGCTCAACGCTACCAGTAGAGTTACGAATGATGCTACAATTACAATGTTCTTTTTCTGCATAACGAACCAGAAAATCGATTACCCTGCCCCCGGTACTAACGGCCTAGTCGTGCGGATTCCGAGTCCAAAAGTTCTTTTTTGCAGATCCACTAGGCAGGGTATCTCTAGGAATAAGCTTTCGAACAGTACCGTCACAAAACAAATAGTTCCAATATGGATCATGAAACGGCACAAGTGACGCATCGAGTAGCTGACCTTGGGCAGAAGGACCTATGCCATCTAGCCCTAGTCCCCTTCCTGATCCTAGGCGTAATTGCTGACCATCGAGTCCTCGTCGTTCGGCCAGCATGATGGTTTCGGCTGGCTTTGGAATTTGCGAAAGATATGGCGACCAAGCTTTCCCATTATGAGCGCGGTCCATGCCTTCGGGCAGCTGGTCAGCTCCAACACCA
>CBFGVE010000026.1:0-12593 GCA_965651915.1 uncultured bacterium | reverse complement strand
TTTCCTCCCTTCTGGAGTAGTATATTTGCAGAAAATTCAATTGCCTCTGCCGCGATGACCACCACCCTAGCCAAACCCAGTACCGAAAGCCGCCGCAGGGAACTTCTGGTTCCCGGCAGGCCGGACGCCCTGTCGGCGATCCGCTGGGTGGTTTGTCAAATGGCCCGAAGTGCGGGCCTCGCCGAAGGGGAAGTCCACCAGATCGAGCTGGCCGTGGACGAAGCGTGCGCCAACATCGTCGAGCATAACTACCGCCACTTGGATCCCAAGCCCCACCTCCACCTCGCCTTCGACACCGACGAAGAGCTGTTCGCGGTGAGCATCTACGACCGAGGACACGCCTTCGACCTGTCCGCAGTCCAGCCCCACCGCTTCCCCCAGCACTACATCGAGGGCAACGAGCGCGGGGCCGGCCTCTACATCATCCATAGCTGCGCCGACGCGATCAGCTACGAGCGGCTGCCCGACGAAAGGAACCACGTGCGGATCGTCAAGAGAATTAAACGGACGGACGCGGCCGCACCCGCGTAAATTTTTTAATTGCCATTTGACCTATCTCCGCTTCTGCGGCTATAAAGGTCGCCACGCCAGCTTTTGACCACCCCTATCGACCAGGTAAGCCATGTCAAAGACTCTGAAAGCCTTCATCATCGTGATCTTCGTGTTGGGAATCGCCTCCCTGACCCTAGGTGTGATGCTCTTTGAACAGCGCGAGATTCTCAAAGGCCGCACCCAGGTGCTGGAAGAGGCCACGATGAATGTCGCCCGGGGGCTGCGCTACGAGGACATCCGCCGCGAGCAGATCAAGGACCTTGCCACCATGCGCGATCCGCTCCAGCGCCTCTGGCAGCATGGCGACAGCACCTACGTCGAACTGCAGGACACCAAGCAGGACCTAGCCCGCACCCGTGTCGAGCTGGCCGAGACCCAGCAGCAGCTTGAACTCACCCGCCAGGACTTGGCTGCGGCCCGCAGCCGCATCTCCGACCTCGAAGGCCAGCTCGCCCAGAAGGAGCAGGAACTCAGCGACGCCATGGGCCGGATCGCCCGCCTCGAAGAGGAGAAGGACGGACTTCTCGCCCAGATTACTACGCTCGAAACCACCATCGCCGACACCCAAGAGGCCATGGCCGAGCTGAACGACGAGCTACGCCTGGTGAAGGAAGACAACATCAAGCTTTCGGCCATCATCGGCAGCGCGACCGGCGGCGACACCCCCATCGGGCTCACTGCCGAAATCCTCTCGGTAAAGCCCGAGTGGAACTTCGTGGTGATCAACAAGGGCTTCAACGACAAGCTCTCCAACGGCACCCGGCTTCTCGTCCACCGTGGCGACCAGTTTCTCGGCATGGTGACAGTGAGCAACGTGGAAGAATCGATGGCCACGGCCGACATCATGCGCGACTGGCTCAAGGGCGACTTCCAGCCCGGCGACAAGGTGCTCTACGAGATCATAGCGACCGATCCCGCTTCCCAGCCGGCCCAGCCCGCCCAGCCGAGCCAGTCCTGAACCATCCGCCCAGTCCGCTCATGCCCCGCAACCTCCTGTTCGCGCTCCCGGCCCTGCTGCTCGCGATCTCCTTCAGCGCCTGCGTATCCACCCCGGTGGACCCGGACGCCGATTCGGATCTGCCCTGGAACGTCCAGCAATCCTGGGAAGGCGCCCCCGGCATTCCCGGCTTTGACGGGCGCTAGCGAACAGGTCTTTTGTCCCCCGGATTCGGCGGCCCTCCTCCTCACCTCGATCCGGCCCTCCCGCCTCCGACAGCCATCTCCCGCTTTACATTCCCCGCCAGCTTGTGCATAGTCTCGGGGATTTTTTTCGTCCACTCCCTACCCCGGATACTGCTACGATGAAGAACCTAGGAATAATTGGCTGGCGAGGCATGGTCGGCTCGGTGCTGATCCAGCGCATGCGCGAAGAGAACGATTTCGAGGGGCTCGACGCAACCTTCTTCTCCACCTCCCAGGCCGGCGAGCCCGGCCCCCAGTTCGGCGCCAAGCCCCGGCCGCTCCAGGATGCGTTTGATATCGACGCCCTCGCCCGCCACGACATCCTCGTCACCTGCCAGGGCGGGGACTACACCAAGGACGTTCATCCCCGGCTGCGCGCGGCGGGCTGGAACGGGTACTGGGTGGACGCGGCCTCGGCGCTCCGCATGGATCCCGGCAGCGTGATCGTGCTCGACCCCGTGAACCGGAAGGTCATCGACCGGGCTCTGGCGAACGGCCAGAAGGATTTCATCGGCGGCAACTGCACCGTCAGCCTCATGCTCATGGCCATCCACAGCCTCTTCGAGCGCGGATGGGTCGAGTGGCTTTCGACCATGACCTACCAGTCCGCCTCCGGCGCGGGAGCCGCCCAGATGAAGGAGCTGGTGGTGCAGATGGCGCAGGTGGCCAATAAGACCGGCCAGCAGGCGGCCGACCCCCGCTTCCCCGTGCTCGACCTCGAGCGCAACGTGACCGAAGTGCTGCGCAGCGCCGATCTCGTCACCGAAAAGTTCGGCGCACCGCTCGCTGCGAGCCTCATCCCCTGGATCGACCGGGCGATGGACAACGGACAGACCCGCGAAGAGTGGAAGGGCCAGACCGAGACCAACAAGATCATGGGCCTCTCGCCCGAGGTCCCGGTCGATGGCCAGTGCGTGCGCGTGGGCGCCATGCGCTGCCACAGCCAGGGACTCACCATTAAGCTCAAGCGCGATATTCCGCTCGCCGAGATCGAGGAGACCATCCGCAGCTCCAACGAATGGGTCCGCCTGGTGCCCAATACCAAGGAGGAAACTCTCCGTTCACTCACCCCGGCGGCCGTTTCGGGCACGCTCGATATTGCGATCGGGCGGCTCCGCAAGATGACCCTCGGCCCCGACTACGTCACCGCATTCACCGTTGGCGACCAGCTCCTGTGGGGGGCCGCCGAGCCGGTCCGACGCATGGTCAACATCCTGCTGGGTCGCATCTAGTGCCCAGGGCGACGAACAGGCGAATGCTTTTCCGGCGTTCGGCGAGCAGGGTGCAAGGCTAGCCGGGTATGGGATCGCTGCTTATAGCGGTAGGCGCAGGCCTTGCCTTCATCGTCGCCTACCTCACCTATGGGCGGTGGCTGGGCCGTAAGATCTTCCGGATCTCGGCCCAGGCCATCGTGCCCTCAGTCGCGCTACGCGACGACCGCGACTACGTGCCCACCGCCAGCCCCATCGTCTTCGGCCACCACTTCACCAGCATCGCCGGCACCGGACCCATCGTGGGGCCCGCCATCGCCATCCTGTGGGGCTGGCTGCCCGCGCTGCTCTGGGTGGTGCTCGGCTCCATTTTCATCGGCGCGGTGCATGATTTTGGATCCCTGGTGGTGAGTCTCCGCAACCGGGGCCATACCGTGGGCGAGATTTCCGGCCGCCTTCTGAATCCCCGGGTGCGCATTCTCTTCCTCTACATCCTCTTCATGGCGCTGACCATCGTCCTCGCTATCTTTGGCCTGGTGATCGCCGCCGTGTTCCGTCAGTACCCCTCGGCGATCTTCCCCTGCCTCATCCAGATCCCCCTGGCCATCCTTATCGGCCTGCGTCTGCACCGCCAGGGCGCCCGCCTGCTTCTGCCCTCCCTGCTGGTGCTAGGGCTCATGTACCTTTCGGTGATCTACGGCGACCGGGGCTGGCTGCACAGCTTCAACGAGGCCCTTTCCCAATGGCCCATTGCCACCTGGGTCGCCGCGCTGCTCGCCTACTGCTATGTCGCCTCGGTGCTTCCGGTTTGGGTCCTGCTCCAGCCCCGCGACTACATCAACTCTCTCCAGCTCATCACCGCCCTGGGCCTGCTGGTCCTGGGCCTGGTCGCCGCCTCCTTCTTCGGCGGGGCGCCGGTCACCCCTGAAATGGCCCGGCCCGCGCTCGAACTAGCCGCCCCGGTGGTGAACCTTGCTCCCGAGGGAAGCCCCGCCGTGTTCCCCTTTCTCTTTGTGACCATCGCCTGCGGCGCGATCAGCGGCTTCCACTGCCTGGTAAGCAGCGGCACCAGCAGCAAGCAGCTCCGCAGCGAGACCGACGCCCAGTTCGTCGGCTACGGGGGCATGCTCACCGAGGGCTTCCTCGCCACCCTGGTCATCATCGCCTGCGCGGCCGGCCTCAGCCTCGGCATCCGCGGCGCCGATGGAGGGTGGAGCACCCGCTACGGCTCCTGGTCGGCTATGCAGGGACTGCCCGCCATGGTCGGCGCTTTCGTCGATGGCGCGGCCAACCTGCTCGCCTCCTACGGAATGCCCCTGTCGGTTGGCATCGCCCTGATGGGCGTGCTCGTGGCCTCCTTCGCCGCCACGACGCTGGACACCGCCTGCCGGCTCCAGCGCTACGTCGTGCAGGAGCTGGCGGCCAGCATCGGCGGGCTGGGCAAACCCCAGGGGGCGCTCGACCTCACAATGCGCCCTTTGCAGAATCCCCATGGGGCCACCCTCTTCGCCATCGCCCTCGCCCTAGTCATCGCCGCCGTACCCGGTACAGGACAAGAGTGGAGCTGGCAGAACGCAGGCCGTGGCGGACTGCTCCTCTGGCCACTCTTCGGCGCCACCAACCAGCTCCTGGGTGGCCTGGCTTTCCTGGTCATCGCATTCTACCTCTGGCGGCAGAAGCTCCCGGTCTGGTTTATCGTCCTGCCCATGATCTTCATGCTCGCGATGCCGATGTGGGCCATGGTCTGGCAGATTTTCTTCGGCAACGCGGGCCACCCGAGCTGGCTCTCCCAGGGCAAGTGGCTGCTCATCGCCATTGGTCTCGCCAGCATCCTGCTCGAAATCTGGATGATTGTAGAGGCGGCCCGTCTCTTCCCCCGCACCCGGGGCGTCGGGGCTACATCCCCGGCATAGCGGACATTCCCACCAGCAAGCTTGCCCCCCAAGGCCGCTCCGTTCGCGGCCTGCGCTCCCTCCGAAACCCGGTCCACATGGGGGTATTGTAAATATTTCTATTACAACGTTTTGATTGGCTTCTGCTTCAAGTATAAAGTTATTTTATTAATCTTTTTGGTATTTACACGGCGCATTTGTTTCTGTATGTAATTTGTTCAAGATTAACCGCCACGCCGTGCCGAGCCGGTTCCCGCAGGAGTATCCTCGATTGGAGCGCGCCATGACTACTTTTCGCATCCTCTATTGCGCGGCCACCGTTCTGCTGGCCTCGCTCAGCGGCGCCAGCGCCACTCTGATCAACACTATCGTGCTTCAGGATGGCCTCGCCCCGTGGGTGGATGCGCCGTCCGGAGCCTATGCAGGCACCCAGGACACCCACATACGCTTCGACAACGGGCTGGCCGATGCAACCAACCGGAATTTCGGAGCCGCCAACACCCTTTTCGCTCGGGACCGGTTCGTCCTCGACCAGCCGCTGCTGCGCTACGACATGTCGTCCCTCACCCCCTACGTCGCCTCGGCCAGCGTCACCGGGGCCACGCTAAGCTTTGTCAACTCCGGGAGCACCACGCTTTCGACCACCGCCCCTCTCTCCACCTTCAACCGCCTCGAGCTGTTCTTCGTAGGCAGCAACGATGTGAGCTGGCTAGAGGGCTCGGAAAACAACGCCGCGCCAGCCCCCGGCACCGGAGCCACCTGGGCGAACGAAATCGCCTCCACCACTTCGTGGGACGACAACAGCCCCAGCACCCCTCGCACCCCGGTGATGCTGGACGGCGGCACCAACGGCTTCATCGCGAGCTTCACCTACTCCGAAGCCAGCACCAATAACGGCGACACGGTCACCTTCACTCTCACCTCGGGATTCGACACGCTAGAGGACTGGCTGCTGGGCAACGGACCCAACGGGGGCTTCGTCATCGTCGGCTACGGGCGGTCACTGAACACCGCCAACAACGGTGTACTGGCTGTCTGGCACTCCAGCGAGTCCGCCACGGCCGCCTTCCGCCCCACGCTCACGCTCACTGGCGATTTCGCCGTGGTTCCCGAGCCGAGCGCGCTGGCGCTGATAGTCCTCGGCTTTGGCCTTCTTGCCCGACGATCGCGCTCCCAGTAGCCGCTCTCCTCCCGCGCAGCGCACGGGCCTGAACTCATGCGAGACTGAATCGGGGAGGACATTGCAATTCCATCCGCATACGCCCACCGTGCTCACGATGAAAGCAAATCCGTCAACCCTCACCGCCAGCATCAGTTTAATGACCGCGTTCTCCTCACTGGGCGCTGCGCCCATCAACCAGCCCAATATAGTCTACTTCATTTGCGACGACCTCGGGTACGGCGAAGTCCAGGGCCTCAATCCCGAACGGGGAAAAATTCCCACGCCCAATGTGGACCGCCTCATCGCCGAGGGAATGACCTTCTCCGACGCACATGGGGCCTCGGCCGTCTGCACCCCCACCCGGTACGGCATCATGACCGGCCGCTACCCTTGGCGCACCCGGCTGCAAAGCTCTGTGCTGCAAGCCGACACCGACTCGCTCATCGCCGCCGACCGGCTGACTGTAGGCCAGCTTCTCCAGGACCAGGGATACCACACCGCGATGTTTGGCAAGTGGCACCTCGGCGTGCGCTACCACGAGGACCAGCCCCAGCCCGGCATTCAGGTGCGCGGACCCGACGCCGCCCGCGTCGGCTTCCGGGTCGAGGGCAGCCCCTCCAGCCGGGGCTTCAACTATTTCTACGGCTTCCACCATTCCGGCTCGATGGAGACGGTGATAGAAAACGACCGGGTGGTGGATAGCTTTCCGGCGGTGGAGATGCTGCCCGAGCTGACCCGCCGCTCGGTCGCCTACATCCATGAACGCACCGAAGAGGCGAACAAGGGCAAGCCCTTCTTCCTGTACTTCGCCATCAACTCCCCCCACTCGCCCGTGGTCCCCACTGACCGCTTCAAGGGGAAAAGCGGTCTCAACGACCATGCGGACTTCGTGATGGACACCGACTGGGCCTTCGGCGAAGTGCTCAAGGCGCTCGACGAGGCGGGCCTGGCCGACAATACTCTCGTGGTCTTCACCAGCGACAACGGCACCTCCGCACCCACCGCCAAGGTCCGCCACCTGGAGGCCATGGGCCACTTTCCAAGCGGTCCCTACCGCGGGTACAAATCCGACCTCTGGGACGGTGGCCACCGCGTTCCCTTCATCGTGCGCTGGCCCGGCGTGGTCCCGTCGGGATCCCGGACTTCCCAGCTCGCCAGCCTCAACGATTTCATGGCTACCCTCGCCGATTTGTTCGGCGGCGAGCTGCCACCCAACGCCGGCGAGGACAGCGTGAGCATTCTGCCCCTTCTGCGCGGCGAGGACCAGCCGGTGCGCGAGCACCTCGTCCACCACTCCTTCGATGGGCGCTTCGCCATCCGCAGCACCGGATGGAAACTTGTGCTAGCTCCGGGATCGGGAGGCTGGACCGACGACGATGCCAAGGCCGCCGCGCGGGGGAATCCCCCGATCCAGCTCTACAACATGGCGGATGACTTCCGTGAACAGCGCAACCTCCAGGCCGAACACCCCGAAATCGCCGCATCCATGCTCGCCGAACTCAAGCGCATCATCGCCGAAGGACGCAGCACCCCAGGTCCAAAGCAGGCCAACGACATCGACGCAATCGACATCTGGAAAAAGCGCTGGTAGCCGCGTTACATTCGGTCAGGACTTTTTCAGCGCGGCACGTATCGCAGCAAGGCAATCCTTGCAGAGCGTATCGCGCTTCGCATCGTGCATGGCGAGATTTTTAGGGAATGCCCGAGCACAGAGGGGATCGTTGCAGCGTTCAACCCCCAGCATGAACCCAACCGAGGAAAGCACCTGCTTCCGCATGCGCTGCACGAGCCTCTTGCGGGATGGTTCTTCGCCGTTAAATTCGGCGGTGAACCTCAGATAGGGCAACACCGCGTAGCGTCCGCCGAATTCTCCAGTTCCAAAAACGAATTTGTCGCCTTCATCCAGATAGGCATCGATGCGGGAAACCAGCACGTAGTATCGCCGAAGCTTTTGGGGACTGTGCGCCACCCCCTTGAAGCGCGTCTTTAAATCTTCGATGGCATACTGGGGGGGAAGACTTTTCATCCTCTCAAGATGTTCATCAAACTCGAACAGCTCCGCCTCACCTCCGCTCCTGAACGCGACCATGCGTGAAGCATCGATGACGACGTGCTCGAAATTCAACTGGTCCCGGGTGATCCCTCTACGCTGAAGATAGCTTTCCAGAAAAATGTCTTCGCGCATCAGTGAAATGAGGCCTTCGCGCAATTCGCCAACGTAGCGGTCGAAGGGAGTCCGCCCAGGCCAAGGCATCTGCGGCATATACTCCATGATTTCCACGGGCATGGGCAGCGCCACCATAAGACTCGCGGCTAGCTCGGTTAAAACCGGGCGGTCGAATGGCCCGATGGGAGACAGCACCAGGGTTTCCTCTCGGGCCGGCGCATTGTGGCCCAAAAAGTAGACCCCGCCCAAACCCGGTAGCCCCATAGCCTTCATGGCACGGTCGTACAGCTCGCCGCTCTCTGTGGTATTAATCACCCGCATCGCATGGTGTTTAGCCTCCTCTGCCCGTCCACGCGCACCGAGCAACTCGGCATAGAGAACCTGGTATTCCAGCGCCATCGGACGAAGGCGAAGGCCTGCTTCGATATAACCGAGGGCGGCATCTTCCTTTCCTTTGGCCAGGAGGGCATCGGCAAGGGCGAAGAAATCATCCCCGGCTTCGGGAGGTATCTCGGAATCTTCCCTATCAAGCCACGCATCGGACCGGGCTTGAAGCGTCTCCACGCTCACCTCTGCTTTTACCGTGCGAGGAGGGGGCGGATACTTCGGCGACAGGTAGTCGCAGCCCAGCATGGCGAGTGTTCCCGCTGCGGCCAGCACTAGACGAACTCGGTCAATTCTCATGGCTGGCAGCAGGAGGCGGCGGTTTCGGAGGTGCTGAGATCGGGGCTTAGGTAGGGAATGCCCAGCGAGAGTCCTCGCAGGATGAACAGCACCGCGAGCACAGCCAGCAGAACTGGCAGCGCCCGCAGCAGCGGTCCGCGGTAGCGGGCGAAAATCAGATGTCCGCCAAGGGCGAGCGCGAGCATCATCGGGAAGGTGCCAAGGCCGAAGAGCGCCATGTAGGCCGCGCCCCCGAACGCGCTGCCGGTCGCCGCCGCAGGGGCGAGCGCCGCGTAGACCAGTCCGCAGGGCAGCAGCCCGTTGAGCAGACCAATGACCAGCAGCGACGATCCCGATCTATTCTGCAAGCGGGAACCCAGGGCCCGCTTGAGCTGCCCTACGAGCCGATAGACGGGTCCGGCGGCCGGCATCTTTCCCGCGAAGAATTTACCGAAGAACAGCCCCACCAGCAGCACCACCCCGGCGAAGATGGAGAGCCCCTGCTGCAGGCCGGCCAGGGCGAAGCGCTGCCCCACCACGCCGAAGGCAAGCCCTAGAATGGTGTAGGTGACGACCCGGCCTACATTGTAGGCCACCCTGCCCGTGACGTAGCGGATGCGTCCTGCGCCCCCTCTAGGTAACGCGATCGCAATGGGGCCGCACATGCCCAGACAGTGCAGGCTCCCCAGAAGTCCAAGAATGAAGGCGGTCCAAAGCATGATGGTCAATCCGGCAAGAACGCGCGATAAGCAGGGAATACGCCGCCCACGCGCCTATAGCTTCAAGTTTTCCTGGCGATAGAACTCTTCGCCGTCGATTTTCCAGCGCACTCCTATTTTCCAAAATCCGCTCCGGATCGTAGCCGTCGAAAGCTCAAAGCGCTGTCCCGGCGCGAGCGTGAACGGAAGGGTGAAGTCCAGCGCCGACTCCGAGGGGCGGTAGAATTCGAGCGTTCCCTGCATCGGCGACCGCTCCGGCCCCTCCCACTGGAGCAGCAGCCGCTGCGCCGCCGAGTCTACCTGTAGCCGGGCCTGTACGGGCGACCGCAGGGTCCGCTCGATCGTTTCGATTTCGCCCTGCATCGTAAGCTCGCGGGCGTAGTAATTGGGCTGGACCATTTCGACCCTGTTGCGGAGGGTGAAGGTCACGAACGTGACGACGCCGGTAATCGCCACCGCGAAAAATACGATGATGGCCAGCGGCCAGGGATGGATGGGAAGTTTCATGGGTCAGGGTCCTTGAAAGGTTGACTCTACCACCTGGATGCGCCGGTCGCCACTGTAGACGCCGAACGTCACCGGGGTGCGTCCAGGGGCGAGCAGGCCGGGATCGACCTCCACCACCGCCACCCCGTCGGAGATCGCCGAGGCCGGGGCGGTGAGCCCTCCGCCCGCAATACTGACCTGTCCGTGCGGCTGCTCCAGCTCCAGCCGGATCGGCAGGTCGCCCCGGCCCTTGTTGACCACCTTGACCATGAAAAGATTGCTCACGCGCCCGCTCGGTTGGACCTGGTAGGGCGCACCCGACTGGGACACGCTCGCCTCGACATTGGAGTGCGTGGCGAGCAGAAACACCAGGATCAGCGTCAGGCCACCCAGCAGCGCGGTGTAGCCGGCAATGCGCGGGGTGATGCGGAACCGCTCACCGGTCCGGATGTTCGCCTCGGAGGCATAGCGGATCAGCCCCGTGGGGAATCCAAGCTTGCTCATCACCCCGTTGCAGGCGTCGATGCAGGCCGTACAGTTGACGCATTCCATCTGGGTGCCGTTTCTGATGTCGATGCCGGTCGGGCACACCTGGACGCACAGTCCGCAGTTCACACAGTCGCCGATTCCTTCAGCGATGCGCTGCTCCCGGGGCTGTACCCGGCGGAAGCGCTGGCGGGTTTCGCCGCGGCGGTGGTCATAGGACACCACGATCGAGCGCTCGTCGAGCAGCACCGACTGGAATCGGCCGTAGGGACAAATGAACGTGCAGGCCTGCTCGCGGAAGCGTGCGAAGATTCCATAGACCAGTAGCGTGAATAGGATCATCGCGGTGAACCCGCCGATATGGTTCAGCGGCGAATCGGTAACCAGCCGCCACCACGCCTCGCTGCCGATGACGAACATAAGCAGCCAGTTCCCGATGAAAAACGAGAGCCCGAAGAACACGGCGTGCTTGAGCGACTTCTTCCATATTTTACGGGCATCCCACGGGGCCGCGTTCAGGGCGCGCTGCTCCGGGGCGTCGCCCTCGATCAGGTACTCCACCTTGCGGTAGACCATTTCGAGCAACACGGTCTGAGGGCAAAGCCATCCACACCAGATCCGGCCATAGATCGCGGTGAACAGGGCGATCATCACGAACACCACCAGCATGGCCAACATGAAAAT
The DNA here is from genome assembly GCA_965651915.1 of uncultured bacterium. Taxonomy (GTDB): domain Bacteria; phylum Verrucomicrobiota; class Kiritimatiellia; order CBFGVE01; family CBFGVE01; genus CBFGVE01. The sequence goes on along the minus strand of CBFGVE010000026.1, from coordinate 1,389 downwards.
ATGGAAGTCCTGGGGCCAGAACACCGCGCCGAATAACGAGAACTGCCGCTCCACCACGTTCATCATCAGTACCGGATTGCCGTCGATGCGGAGAAATGGGCCGAAGACGAAGAACGACAGCAGAAGAATGCTAACCGCTATCCGGGCGCGGTGGAGCCGCCCCTTCGGCTTGCGGGGATACACCCAGATCCGCTTCCCCGTCCGGTCGGCGGTGGGGATGCTGTTGCGGAAATCCGATTGGCGAGGCTGATCGCTCATGGTCGGCGGCACGGGGGCCTCACTCCGGCAGGTACTGTACGCCCTCGGGCGCTTTGGGATTAGCCGGATTGGTGCCCACCAGGCTGTTGACGTGGCTGGCAACGGCGAGAATCTCATCCGGCTTCAGGGTCGTCTTCCACGGGATCATGCCCTTGGCAGGCACGCCCTCGCGAATGACGTGGACCTTGTCGGCGAAGGTTCCCCCGTGGATGAAGTAGTCGTCGGTCAGGTTGGGTCCTATCCCACCTTGCCCCTTGTCCCCATGGCAGATCATGCAGTTGCGGGCAAAGAGCGAGGCGCCCGACGCGAGCACGGCGGGGTCGGCGGAGGGTTCAGGATTGGCCAGCGGATCGGGCTCATCGCCACGCATGAGTTCGAGCTGCGCCTGGGCGTGAGCCATTTCCTTTTTATACTTAACCAACGATGGATCGCCCCAGTCGAACACATGGTAGTAGAGCATGTAGACCACCGCGAAGGCGATGGAGAGATAGAACAGCCACACCCACCATCGTGGCAGCAGGTTGTCTAGCTCCTGGATCCCGTCTATCTCGTGGTCGATCAGCAGGGGGTCTTTCTCAGCGCTCATGGCGAACTTCTCCTCCATCAAGGGGTAGCGATCTCATATGGTCCAGATGGGATTTGCGCATGCGCAGGACCCACACCAGCATCAGGGTAAAGAATCCGAAGAAGATCAGCAGCGAGACCACCGCGTAGAGGCCCACGCCGCCGATGCTTTCCAGCACGTTGCGGATCATGGCTGGCCTCCGTTCCGGGACTTCGGCTTCACATCGGTGCCAAGGCGCTGCAGGTAGGCGATCAGGGCGATGATCTCGCGGTCGGCCCGGGCCTCCTCCACCCCGCCCGTGCGGAGGTTGTCGGCAATGCCATCGGCCTGCTTGCGGGCCAGCTCGATGGCACCCTGCTCGAGGCCTTCGGGATAGGGCACGCCTACCGCGCGGAGCGCACGGATACGGGCAGGCAGACTGCTAAAGTCGGTTTCGTCCCGCAACAACCAGCCGTAGCGCGGCATCGTGGACGCCTCCTTGCCCGGCATGCCGGCCGGGTTCTCCATATGGCGGTAGTGCCAGGCGTCGGGGTATTTTCCCCCCACCCGGTGCAGGTCGGGACCGG
>CBFGVE010000025.1:0-12735 GCA_965651915.1 uncultured bacterium | reverse complement strand
ACAGCCCATTCCCCAGCAGTTGCAGGAGGCTGCGGAAATCGCCAGGGCCGAACTGGTGGAGCGGGTAGCCGAAAAAGACGAAGATGTCCTTCTCGCCTACATGGAGAATATGGATGTCGATGCGGACGTTTTGGCCGCTGGCATTCGCCGCCTTACCGTGCGCGGAGAAATTGTTCCTGTCCTCTGCGGGAGTTCGCTTCGAAACAAAGGGGTTCAGCCCCTCCTCGACGCGGTAGTCGACTACCTTCCTTCACCGATCGACGTGCCCTCAATTGCGGGAAAGCACCCGAAGACAGGAGAAAGCGTGCTGCGCCACGCCGACGACTTCGAGCCTCTAAGTTCGCTTGCGTTTAAAATTGTCAACGATTCCTTCGTCGGAAAGCTAACTTTCGTACGGGTTTATTCGGGACAGCTTCGGAAGGGGCAGAATGTCTTTAACCCACGCGAAGGGAAGCGAGAGCGGGTCGGAAGGCTGCTTCGGCTGCACGCCAACCACCGTGAGGATGTCGACTGCCTGTACTCGGGGGAAATCGGGGCCATCGCCGGGCTAAAGCTGTCCACTACCGGGGACACCCTCTGTGCCGAAAACCAACCGGTGTACCTCGAGTCGATTTCCTTTCCTGAGCCGGTTATGTCTATGGCGGTTGAGCCAAAAGGCCAGGGGGACAAGGACTCCTTGGCCCAAGCTCTCCGCAACCTGAGCGAAGAGGACCCAACGTTTCGCGTCACTACCGACGCCGAGACTGGCCAGACTATCATTAGTGGAATGGGCGAGCTTCATCTCGATATTATCAAGGACCGTATTCTGCGTGAGTACAAAGTTCAGGCCAATGCGGGGCGGCCCACGGTGGCCTACCGCGAGAGCATCCTTGGACGGGGCTCGGCCGAACATACGTTCCAGCGTGACATCGCCGGCAAGGGCCAATTCGCCCGCATTTTCCTCGAAATAGAGCCAAAAAGCCGAGGCACCGGAAATAAAGTTGATTTCCAGGTGAGTGCCGATAAGATTCCTCACGAATTTAGATCTTCCGTTGAGCAGGGCATCCGTGACGGCCTGGTAACAGGCTTCCTCGCCAACTACCCTCTGGTGGATGTCCTCGTGCGCGTCACCGATGGCGCGTTTCACCCCGTGGAATCCTCCGAAGTTGCCTTCCGTACGGCCGCAGTTCTGGCCTTGCGTGATGCGGTTCAGGCGGCAGGCCCGGTATTGCTCGAGCCCCTCATGGAGCTCGAAATTGTCGTGCCGGAGGCCCACATGGGGGATGTGATGGGGGATGTGAATGCGAGGCGGGGGAAGGTAAGGGATATTTCGGTGGTCGATGGAGACCAGAATATCACCGCCGAAGTGCCTTTGTCGGAAATGTTCGGCTACTCGACTGCGTTGCGATCGCTGTCGAAAGGCCGCGCAAGTTATTCGATGGAGCCGCTGAGATTTGAAGTAGTACCGGAGCAGGTGAAGGAAAAGATTTTAAACCGCTAGGATTATCATGAACGGTCAACGTATACGAATTCGCTTAAAAGCCTACGATCATCGCGTCCTCGATCAGTCCGCCTCGGACATCGTCGAGACAGCGAAGCGCACGGGTGCCCGCGTGGCGGGTCCCACTCCTCTGCCCACCCGCATTGAGCGCTACGCGGTGAACCGCAGCCCCCATGTTAATAAAAAGTCCATGGAGCAGTTTGAGTCGCGTACCCACAAGCGCCTACTGGACATTATCGAACCCACCGCCCGCACGGTCGATGAGCTTAAAAAACTCAATCTGCCGGCTGGTGTTGACATCACCATCAAGATTTAAGGAGCGGCCATGAACGGACTGATTGGCAAAAAAGTCGGCATGACCCAGGTGTACGACGAGCAGGGGAAGCAGATTCCCGTGACTGTGCTCGAAGTGGGCCCTTGCCCTGTTGTCCAGCGTAAGACCCTGGAAAAGGATGGCTATGACGCAGCCCAGCTCGGTTTTGGCGAGCAGAAAGAGCACCGGCTTACCAGTGCGGACAGGGGGCACCTCAAGGCGGCTTCCGCTGCCCCTCAGAAGGTGCTCTGCGAGATTCGGCTGGAGTCTGGCGACGAGTGCAAGTTGGGCGACGTTATTTCGGTTGGCCTTTTCGAGGGGGCCGGCTGGGTTGACGTGACCGCTACCTGCAAGGGGCGCGGATTCCAGGGTGTCGTGAAGCGCTTCCGAATGGGAGGTGGCAAAATGACCCACGGCTCGACTACCCACCGCCGCGTTGGCTCCATCGGCATGCGCGAGTGGCCTGCACGCGTCCTCAAGGGGAAGCGGCTCCCCGGCCACATGGGTGACCGCACCGTGACTACTCAGAACCTCAAGGTCGTGCAGGTCCGCCCTGACGACAACGTCATCCTCGTCCAGGGTGCGGTGCCGGGCCCCAATGGCGGAATTGTGATTGTAAGAAAAGCGATTAAGAAGGCGGCGAAGTAATCATGAGCAAGCTCCCGATTAAAGGTAAAAACGGCTCCAGCGCAGGCGAGTACGATCTCGCTGATACGCTGCTGGTCTATGACAAGGGCATGCCAGCACTGCATGGGGCGGTTATCCGTCACCAAGCCAATCAGCGCGCGGGCACGGCCTCGACCCTCACAAAAGCCGAAGTCCGCGGAAGCGGCAAGAAGCAGTGGAAACAGAAGGGTACGGGGCGCGCCCGTTCCCACTACCGCCGGTCGCCCGTTTGGCGTGGCGGTGGTGTTGCATTTGGTCCGAAGCCCCGCGACTTCAGCATTGCAATGAACCGCAAGGAAGTCCGGTTGGCCTTCCGACGCGCCTTCAGCGAAAAGGTAGCCGCCGGGGAGATCCTCGTCGTGGAAAACCTGTCGATTGACGAGGCAAAGACCAAGAAGGTCGCCGAGCTGATCAAATCGCTCGGGCTCGGGCAGGGGACCCTCCTCGTAACCTCCGGCGTCGACCGTAACCTCGTTACTGCCGCCCGCAACCTACCCAAGACCGAGGTCGCCACCGCTCAAGATGTTAACACGTATCAACTGCTGCGCTATCCCGCCGTTGTAGTGGCGAAGGATGCGATGGCAATCATTGAAGGCCGCCTGCAGGCACCGCTCAGGAGGAGCGTATGAAAACTGCCGAACAAACAATTCAGCATCTTCAACTTACCGAAAAGGGCACACGCCTCTCGGAAACGGAAAACAAGTACCTTTTCAAGGTTGCAACCGACGCCAACAAGCTGGAGATCAAGACTGCGGTCGAGAAGCTGTTCGGGGTCAATGTAACCAAGGTCAACACGCTCCAGCGGCTTGGAAAGAAGAAGCGCAGTGGCAACCGCAAGGAGGGCAAACGCTCCGACTGGAAGCGCGCTGTGGTTACCCTAAAGAGCGGCGACAGCATCGATCTAACGTAACGGAGTTTCACCCATGGCTCTCAAGAAATTCAACCCCACTACGCCTAGCAGGCGTACCATGGTGCTTTCCGCATTCGAGGAAATCACCACCGACAAGCCAGAGCGTTCGCTCACCCGGACCACGACTTCCAAGGCCGGACGCAACAACCATGGCCGCATTACTGTGCGTCATCGTGGTGGTGGCCACAAACGCAAGTACCGGGTTATCGATTTCAAGCGCGACAAGGCTGGAATTCCCGCTAAGGTTGCGACTATTGAGTACGATCCCAACCGGTCCGCGCGTATCGCCCTTCTTCACTATGTGGACGGCGAGAAGCGCTATATCGTTGCGCCACTGGGCCTCGAGGTGGGAGTTACGGTGATGTCCGGCCCAGCAGCAGAACCCACGGTTGGAAACTGCCTTCCTCTAAAGCTGATTCCTTTGGGCATGCCGATTCACAACCTCGAGATGATTCCCGGGAAGGGTGCGCAGATTATCCGCTCTGCGGGCCAGTCGGCGCAAATTCTCTCCCGCGAGGGGGCCTATGCCAATATTAAGCTCCCATCGGGCGAGATTCGTCGCTTCATGGTGGAATGCCAGGCCACTATTGGCCAGGTCGGCAACACGGATCACGAAAACATAGCTAGCGGAAAGGCTGGACGAGCCCGCTGGAAGGGAAAGCGTCCTACGGTGCGTGGTGTTGCGATGAACCCGGTTGACCACCCGATGGGTGGTGGCGAAGGCCGAACGTCGGGCGGTGGCCATCCGGTATCCCCGTGGGGTGTGCCGGCCAAGGGCAAGCGCACAAGGAAAAAGTCTAAAGCCTCCAACAAGTTTATCATTGAACGCAGGAGAAAGTAAGCGATGGCACGTTCGCTCAAAAAAGGTCCGTTTGTCGACGACCACCTCTATTCGAAGGTCGAGGGCATGAACAAGTCTGGCCAGAAGCGGCCTATCAAGACTTGGTCCCGCCGTTCGATGATTCTTCCCGATTTCGTTGGGCATACCTTGTCGGTACATAACGGCAAGGATTTTGTCTCGGTATTTGTAACAGAGAACATGGTCGGCCATCGACTGGGTGAATTCTCCCAGACCCGTGCGTTCCGCCGCCATGGACTCGCAACCGACAAGACCATCTCCCTCAAGTAGGGGGCGCTTGTTCGGGAGAGGGTCGTATTGAGTCTACGCTGGACCGGGGGCGTCGCGATTGGTGCGGCTGGTTTGCTCCTCGGCGGGGCTCTTGGCTGCCTCCTGGAAAGTTCTTTGATTTCGGATACAGAAGGGCGCTGCACCGAGTGTGGTGCCGCTGTGGAGAGTTCGATAGGGGCCGATTCACGCTTGGCGGACGATTTGCCAGACCGTCAACCTGTTGTGGCGAAACGCGATGCGCAAGAAATTAGCGAAGCGCGAGACGCCGTAAAGGCTTTGTTCGAAGAAAATTTGCGATTTGAAAAAGAAAATCTGGATTTGCGAAAGCAAATCCATACACTGACCGACTCACTTGCGCTCGAAAAGGCGCGGGGAGATCACTGGGCTGTGCTCGCACAGCGCCAGGACCATACCGCCACCGGAACGGTGGCGGGCACGATGCGGCTGGCACCCGTCGTCCTGCTGGAAGTGGATCGCGAGCGAATGCTGGCGGTTATCGAGGCAGGGCAGGAGGACGGGGTGCGGTCGGGTATGCTTTTTAGGGTAGCGGAAGGCCGCGGAGCGGGGGCGAGATTGCGAGTGGTCGATGTTCGGCCTCGGGTCTCGGGAGCGACGATTGAATATGTTGAAACGGGAAGTTATCCAGAGGCGGGGGATCGTGCGATTCCTGCAAATCTGACTAGTAAAGACAGGTAGAGTGTCATGGAAGTGCAAGCAATATCTAAGTTCGTTCGAATTTCACCGTTGAAGGCGAGAGACCTAGCCCGCGAGATCCAGGGGAAGCCGGTGGCGCAGGCCGTGCAGATCACCCGCTTCAGTGCGCGCAAGGCGGCCGGTCTGATTGGCAAAACCCTGCGATCGGCCATCGCCAACGCGGAAAACAACGCGGGGCTATCTGCTGACAGCCTGGTGGTGAAGACCGCCGTGGTTGACGATGGGCCAGTCATGCGTCGTTTCCGGGCCGGTGCCCGGGGCATGTACAAGCCCGTCCAGAAGCGGATGAGCCACATTAAAATCATTCTCAGTGAAAAAGAGAAGGCGTCCGGCAAGTAGGCCGCGTCTGAAAGGAGCTGTGTTTTGGGCCAGAAAATAAATCCCATAGGTCTTCGGGTGTCGGTTAACAAGAACTGGCGCTCCCGCTGGTTTGCCAGCAAGAAGGACTTCGGCGGCTTGCTGCACGAAGACATTCAGATCCGCGAGCTGGTTAAGTCCCGGCTCAAGGAGGCTGCCGTACCCGAGATCCACATCGAGCGCTACGCCAACCGTGCCCGTGTCACCGTTTTTACGGCTCGCCCTGGCATTGTCATTGGCCGCAAGGGCTCCGATATCGAAAAGCTGCGAGAGGAGCTGTCGAGATCGACCGGCAAAGAAATCTACATCGACATCCGTGAAATCAAGGACGCCGATGTCAACGCGCAACTGGTCGCTGAGGGCATAGCCCTACAACTCCAGCGCCGTGTTTCTTTCCGCCGGGCGATGAAACGTGCCATTCAGATGGCGATGGAGATGGGTGCCCTTGGCATAAAGATAGAAGGCTGTGGACGGCTTGGCGGCTCCGAGCTTGCCCGCCGCGAGACCTACAAGGAAGGTAAAGTTCCCCTCCACACCCTCCGCGCGAATGTCGAATATGGCTTTGCCGAGGCGGATACACCGGCCGGTAAAATCGGAATAAAGTGCTGGATTTGCAAGAAGGCCGAAGCGCCTGTCGAGAAGGAGACCGCCCATGCCTCTTATGCCTAAGAGAACGAAGTTTCGCAAGACCCAGCGGGGGAGCCGCAAAGGCGATGCCCAATCGGGAAATGTGTTGAGCTTTGGCGAGTATGGTCTTCAATCGCTTGACCGGGCCTGGGTGACAAACATTCAGATCGAGGCCTGCCGTGTGGCGATCAACCGATCCATGAAACGCAAAGGCAAGGTGTGGATCCGGATATTCCCCGATCGCGGATACACCAAAAAGCCGCTTGAAACCCGTATGGGCAAAGGAAAGGGCGCGGTCGAGCACTGGTTTGCCGTGGTCAAGCCCGGTCGGATGCTGTTTGAACTCGATGGCGTGCCCGAGTCAAGTGCCCGCGAGGCTTTCCGCCTTGCAGCAGCCAAACTTCCCATCAAGACTCGGTTCATACAGCGCCACCATATCTAATTTACACAGCGGAGTACCTAGGCATGAAAGCCAGTAATATCAGAGACTTAACTGACGAGGAGCTGAATCTTCGGCTCACCGATTCGAGCCGGGAGCTGTTCAATCTGCGCATGCAGAAAAGCACTTCTCAGATTGAAAACCCCGTGCGCCTCCGCCTAGTGCGCCGGGAGATCGCCCGGATCCGCACCATTATGAATGAACGCAGGAGGATCGCGAAGTGATCACCGAAACTGAACAGGAAGCCCGCGGGCGGCGCAAAGTGCGCGAAGGCCGCGTGGTAAGCAGCAAGATGGACAAGACGATCGTAGTCACGGTGGAGCGCCGCGTGCATCACCCCCTGTACGGAAAGCAGATCAAGCTCTCCAAGAAGCTCTACGCCCACGACGAGAACAATGAGGCCAAGGAAGGCGACGTTGTTCGCATTGGCGAGGTTCGCCCACTGAGCCGACTCAAGCGCTGGCGCCTTCTCGAAGTGGTCACGCGTAACCCAGCATAAGCAGTAAGGACTGGCATAGATTATGATCGCACAGGAAACACGTTTGGAAGTAGCGGACAACACGGGCGCCCGCACCGTGCTCTGCATCCGTATTCTCGGCCACCGCCGCCGCTACGCCCGGATCGGCGATGTCATTAGGGTTGCCATTAAAGAGGCCCAGCCCAATGGCATGGTTAAAAAGGGTGATGTACAGAAGGCTGTGATTGTTCGTACAAAGGCACCGATCCGCCGCGAAGATGGCTCCTGCCTTCGATTCGACAACAATGCCGTGGTACTGATCGACGATAATCAGAATCCGCGCGGCACCCGAATTTTCGGCCCGGTGGCCCGCGAGCTGCGCGAGAAGAATTTCATGAAAGTAATTTCCCTTGCTCCCGAGGTGATCTAAGTGAAGCCGCAACTGAAGAACCTAAAACTGAAAATCAAGCGCGGTGACATCGTGCAGGCAATCGCAGGCTCCGAGGCTGGCGGGGCGAAGTCCGGCAAGGTCCTGATGGTCCTTCCCTCCAAGGGCAAGATCATTGTTGAAGGGCTTAACCGGGTTAAGAAGCATATGAAGCCCTCCCAGGACAACCCCCAGGGCGGCGTGATTGAAAAAGAAGCCCCCATTGCGATCTCCAACGTGCGGAAGGTCGAGGGATCGGAGAAGAAGCCCTCCCGCGCCAAGCGCAAAAGCGGCGACAACTAACGGTTTGTGAAGGAAATTGCCATGTCGGTACCCAGACTCAAAACTAAGTACATCGAAGAGGTTCTCCCCGCCCTGACGAAAGATAAGGGCTATCAGAACCGGCTCCAGGTGCCCAGGATCACCAAGATCGTGGTCAATATTGGAGTGGATGCCCAGATTGACAAGGACCAGTTCAAAACCGCCACCGATGAGCTGGCGCGTATCACCGGTCAGCGTCCCATGGTCACCAAGGCCCGGAAAAGCGTATCAAACTTTAAGCTCCGTGAAGGCATGGACATCGGTGCGAAGGTCACCCTCAGGGGTAGCCGGATGTACGAGTTTCTCGAACGCCTGATTAGCGTCGCCCTGCCCCGTATCCGCGATTTCCGTGGAATTTCCGACAAGGCTTTTGATGGTCGCGGAAACTACAACCTGGGCGTGAAGGAGCAGACGATATTCCCTGAAATCAATCCCGACCATGTCAAGCGCACGCAGGGCATGGACGTTACGATTGTCACCACCGCGAAGACCGACGATGAGGCGCGAGAGCTACTCCGGCGGCTTGGCGTACCCTTCTCTCGTTCCTGAACCCGCATCGGAGGATAGTCCCTTGGCTAGAAAAGCTCTTATCGTGAAGGCGGCTCGCAAACCCAAATTCGGGGTTCGAGCCTACTGCCGCTGTCGCAAGTGCGGTCGCTCGCGCGGCTACATTCAGAAATACCAGATTTGCCGTATCTGCTTCCGGGAGCTTGCTTCCGAGGGCAAGATCCCCGGCGTCGTCAAAGCTAGTTGGTAACCCCTAGAAAGGATATCGAGAACATGAGTCTGACTGATCCTGTGGCGGACATGCTGACCCGGATCCGGAACGCGCAGGCGTCCGGGCTACCCGCCGTCCAGATGCCCCACTCAAAGCTCAAGAGTGAAATCGCCCGCATGCTAAAGCGTGAGGGATACATTGTCGATTACACGACGGAAGGACACGAGAACAAGCGTACGCTTCGTGTTTTCCTGAAATATCACGGGGACCATCAGCCTGCGATTCGCGGGCTAAAGCGTGTCAGCCGTCCCGGACTCCGCCGCTACGTCAATTCACGCGAAGTTCCGCGCGTTCTCGGTGGTCTCGGGGTAGCCATCATCAGCACCTCGCAGGGGATTTTCTCCGACCTTGAGGCGCGCAAACGAAAAATCGGCGGCGAAGTCCTTTGCCACGTCTGGTGAACTTAAGAGGTTTTACGTCATGTCACGAGTAGGAAAAACTCCAGTTACTATTCCCGCCGGGGTTAGCGTGAAGATCTCGGGTTCCGTGTTAACGGTCTCGGGTCCCCACGGCGAGCTAAAGCACGAGATCCCCGAAGGGATCTCGACCGAGTCGAAAGGCTCCGCCATCACATTTTCCCGGTCCAACGAGAGCAAGCACACCCGGGCCCTTCATGGAACGACCCGCAGCCACCTGGCCAACATGGTCGAAGGGGTACTGAACGGCTATAAGAAGGAGCTTGAAATCAGCGGTGTAGGTTTCAAGGCTCAGCTCCAGGGCCAGAAGCTGGTACTCAATGTTGGGTTTTCGCATCCCGTCGAATACTTCGCCCTCGACGGGGTCAAGATTGCGTGCACCAGCGATACGGCCCTGGTCGTTTCCGGCCCCGACAAGCAGAAGGTCGGCCAGGTTGCCGCCCGAATCCGGGGGTTCCGCAAGGCCGAGCCCTACAAGGGCAAAGGCATTTACTACAAGGGTGAACAGATACGCCGCAAGGCGGGTAAAACGGTGGCCTAATCATGAAGTGGAAAACAAGAGAAGATCTACGTCAACGCCGTCATTTGCGCCTTCGCAAGAAGGTGCGGGGAACGGCCATTCGCCCGCGCATGGCGGTGTATCGGTCGAACAAGCACCTGTATGTGCAGTTCATCGACGACGCCAGCTCGGCCACCCTAGCCTCGGCTTCGACCATGGCTGCCGACCTGCGCACCGGCGGAAGCCTCGATACGGAGAAGGCACAGGTTTTAGGCCGAAAGGCAGCCGAGGCAGCCCGCGTCGCAGGCATCGAGCATGTGGTTATGGACCGCGGAGGTTTCAAGTACAGCGGACGCATTAAGGCGTTCGCCGATGCCGCCCGGGAGGCGGGCCTTAAATTTTAACCGGACCGGGAGGCCCCAACGCCCCCCAAAAGTATTAAAGAGGTCTACATGGCAGCGAAAGCATTTACAGCGGATAAAAAAGAAGAGAGCAAGGGAGGCACCGAAGACCGCGTGGTGCATGTGAACCGGTGCTCCAAGGTCGTGAAGGGTGGCCGCCGCTTCAGCTTCAGCGCGCTGGTTGTTTCCGGCGACCGAAACGGGCACGTTGGCTACGGCCTCGGCAAGGCGAATGAGGTTGCCGACGCGATCCGTAAAGGAACGGAAATTGCCCGGCGAAACATGTTCTCGGTCACGATGCGAGATAGCAGCATCCCCCATGAGTCTAGCGGCTCTTTCTCCGGCGCGGAGGTCCTTCTCAAGCCGGCGTCCGCCGGTACTGGGGTGATTGCTGGCGGCGCGGTGCGCGCGGTAATCGAATTGTCGGGCATCCGCGATATTCTCGCCAAGTCGCTGGGCAGCAACAACCAGCTCAATGTAACCAAGGCCACCGTAAAGGCGCTCGAATCTCTCCGCTCCCGCGATGAGATTCACGCCATCCGGAACTGGAAAAGCTAAGACTCGATAGGGACCTACGCATTATGAAGCTTCATTCAATGACTAAAACTCCGGGTGCCCGTCACCGTCGCCTGCGCGTCGGTCGAGGTGGTGGCTCCGGTAAAGGAAAGACGGCGGGCCGCGGACACAAGGGCCAGATGTCGCGTTCCGGCGCCAAGCATAAGCCGACCTTCGAGGGTGGCCAGATGCCACTAGTACGTCGCATTCCCAAGCGCGGTTTCAAGAACCCGACCCGGGTTGAGTACCAACCCGTCAATCTGCGATCGCTCGCGAGCTTTGCGGATAACGCGGAAGTAGGTATCGAGCAGCTCTTGGCCCAGGGCTTGGTGAGCGGCCCCAAGCCGCACGTCAAGATTCTTGGCACCGGGGACCTGACCATAAAGCTGGTGGTCTCGGCACATGCCTTCAGCGCTGCCGCCAAGTCCAAAATCGAGGCGGCGGGTGGCACGTGCATCTTGCTGGGCTCTGACTAAGAGAGACGGGTGACGAATGCTTTCCGCCTTTGCCAATAGCTTCAAGATTCCAGAACTGCGCCAGCGCATTTTCTTTACCCTCGGGTTGATCTTCATTTGCCGTATTCTGGCGGTGGTGCCGGTTCCGGGAGTGGATGCGGCGGCGCTCAGCGAATGGATTAAGGCGGCTTCGCAAAATGCCGGCGGAAGCTTCGTTGGAATGTTCAACCTGTTTAGTGGCGGGGCGATGGAGAAATTCGCCATCGGATCACTGGGCATTATGCCGTATATCAGCGCCTCCATTATCCTGCAGCTAATGACGGCGGTCGTGCCTACGCTAGAACGTCTGTCGCGCGAGGGCGATACCGGTCGACAGAAAATCACCCAGTACACCCGCTATCTGACCGTTGCCATATGCATCATTCAGGGGTACGCGATGGCAGCGGTGTTTGAGAACCCGGAGAACCTCGGTGTTTCCACCGCGATTGTCCTTTCACCCGGCATTGGATTCCGCCTGCTGGCGGTGGTAACCATGACAACGGGTGCCATGCTGATGATGTGGCTCGGCGAGCAGATCACCGAGCGGGGTATTGGCAACGGCATCTCACTCATCATCACCATCAGCATCATATCGGCATTGCCTGGTGCCGTGCAGGCTACCTCGAACATGTTCAAACCGGTGGATGGAATTTCCCAGTTCACCATCTTCCACCTCGTGGGCTTGCTGATCGTGCTGTTTGCGGTAATCGTCGCGGTAATCGCGGTGACGCAGGCCCAGCGCAAAATCCCTGTCCAGTATACGACCCGGATGGTTGGGCGCAAAATGTACAAGGGACAAGCGACGTACATGCCGCTGCGCGTTAACTATGCCGGCGTGATGCCGATTATCTTCGCTCAGGCAATACTGATGTTTCCCCCGCAGATTCTGAACATGACGGGCATCGGCTGGATGCAGGACATCGGGCGGGCTCTGGCCTATGGAACCACGCTGCACAATGTTCTCTATGCTGTAATGATCCTCTTCTTCTCCTACTTCTGGGTAGCTACGCAGTTCAACCCGGTGCAGATCGCCGACGATCTCAAGAAAAATGGAGCCTATGTGCCGGGAATTCGCCCGGGTACGCCCACAGCGGAGTACCTTGACCGAACGATGACACGCATCACCCTTGCTGGCGCCATTTTCCTTACCATTATCGCGGTGATTCCCTCCCTGATGGGTCAGCACTTGGGAATTCCCTGGATCGTGGCATCGTTCTTTGGCGGTACCAGCATGCTGATCACGGTTGGTGTAATGCTCGACACGATGCGGCAAGTTGAGTCTCACCTGCTCATGCGTCACTACGACGGGTTCCTTAAGAAGGGTAAGCTGCGTTCGCGCCGCTAAGAGCCGCTGCCATGTACACTGTCATCCTTCTAGGCGCCCCTGGTTCAGGTAAGGGAACAGCAGCCGAATCAATTGTTGGCGAGTTTGGCATGACCCATGTTTCTACGGGCGACATGCTTCGCGAGGCCATTCGCAAGGACACCGCAGTGGGCAGGGAGGCTAAAAAATTCATGGAAGCGGGGGAGTTGGTGCCCGATGAAGTAGTAGCTGCGCTGGTTGAAGAGCGCCTCGGGTCGGAGGGCAGCGCGGCGCGCCTCCTGTTCGATGGGTTTCCCCGCAATGAGGATCAGGCCCGCCTTCTCGACCGCGCATTGGAAAAGAGGGGCGGTCGAGTGGATCGTGTCCTCCTGCTAGAGGTGGACCCCGAGATTGTTTTCAGCCGTATTGAAGGTCGCCGGGTATGTCGG
>CBFGVE010000024.1:0-12739 GCA_965651915.1 uncultured bacterium | reverse complement strand
TCCTCGCCGGAGGAGCAGCCGGCGCTCCAGACCCGGATCGGCGCGCCGGGCGGCCGCGAGGCGCGCAGCCGCGGCAGGACTTCGCGGCGGAGCGCCCGGTACGCCCAGGCCTCGCGGTGGAAGTAGGTCTCGCCGATCGTGATCTGGCCGGCGAGCGCGTCGAACGTGGCCGCGTCCGTCCGCAGCCGGCGCTCGAGCTCGTCGACGCCGGAGTACCCCCCGCGGCGCAGATGCTCGCGGATCGCGCTCTCGACCGCCGGCCGGCGGTGATCGGGGACGACGAAAACAATATCGTGAGCTGCCTGCTGGCCGAGAAGGAGGGCGCCTCCTTCACCACCGCCCGCATCGCCAACGCGAACTACGTGCCGATCATCGACAGCTCCAGCCTGCTCGACCGCGCGATTAGCCCGAGCACCGCGATGATGAATGCCATTCTACGCTTCATCCGCGGACGCAACGTGCAGTCGGCCTCCCTGCTCCACAATCTTCCCGGCGAGCTGCTGGAAATCGAGCTGGGCATGCGCAACCAGTGGGTAGGCCAGGCGGTTAAGGACGTTCGGATACCCCGGGGAGCGATCATCGCGGGCAGCCTGCGCAAGGGCGAGCTGCTGAGTGCGACTGGCGACCTCAAGCTGATGGCGGGCGACCGCCTCATCATCTACGCCGACCCGAAATCGGTGAACAAGGTCGGCGACGCCTTCCGCAAATGAACGGGGCCCCGCGATGAACCTGCGCGCCGTATTCCATTTGGTGGCCTATACGCTGATGGTGCTTTCGCTGGCCATCCTGCTGTGCGCCGGGGTGTCGTGGGTGTATGCCGACTCCCATTTTGTGAAGCAGGGCATGCTGGCCTCGGCGGCGGTCACTTTTCTCTCCGGCGCCCTGCTGGCGATACTGACCCGGGGGCGGATCGACCTGTCGCGCCGCGACGGATTCGGCATCGTCACCTTTGGCTGGCTGGGGGCGGCGGTGCTCGGCTCGCTACCCTTCCTTCTGTGCGGAGTCACGCCCGACTTCGCCAGTGCCCTGTTCGAGACGATGTCGGGATTTACCACAACGGGCGCTTCGGTATTTTCGAATCTGGAGGACATGCCGCGGGGCGTCATGTTCTGGCGCTGCATGACCCAGTGGTTGGGCGGCATGGGGGTGCTGGTGCTCTGCGTCGCCATCCTACCCTTCCTCGGCGTCGGGGGCATGCAGATCTACCGGGCCGAGATCTCGGGGCCGAGCAAAGACCGCCTCACCCCGCGCATCGCCACCACCGCCAAGCTGCTGTGGGGCGTCTACCTGTTGCTGAGCGCCATACTCTGCCTGCTCCTCCACCTGGGAGGCATGGACTGGTTCGACTCCCTTTGCCATACGTTCACGACGGTGTCCACGGGCGGGTTCTCAACCCGAAGTGCGAGCGTGGCCGCGTTCGACAGCCTTTATCTTGAAGTCGTGATCACCGTCTTCATGATGCTCTGCGGCGTTAACTTTGCCCTCCACTACCGAGCGCTCCGGGGGCAGCTCGGCGTTTTCCACCGTTCACCCGAGTTTCGCTGCTACATGATTTTCTTCCTTATCGGCACGCTTTTCATAGCAACGAATACGACCGGCGAAACCTTCACGAGTTTTTGGGGCGCATTGCGCTCCGCGTCCTTCCAAGCGGCATCGATCATGACAACCACCGGCTTCGCTACCGAGGATTTTGCGCGTTGGCCGCTCGCTTCTCAGCTAACCCTCGTACTGCTAATGCTTGCGGGCGGCTGCGCAGGCTCCACTGCCGGAGGCATCAAGATCATTCGCATCTTCATCCTGCTCAAGGAAGTCGTCAAAGAACTCCGCCGCTTCCTCCAGCCCAACGCGGTCCTGACCATTAAGCTCGGCCGAAAAGCGCTGGACAGCGAGGCCGTAGCAAATATTTTCGCGTTTCTAGCCATCTATGCCGTTCTCCTGTCACTCGGCAGCGTGCTGATATCGCTCTTCATGCCCGATCTCAATTCGTCTGTGACCTCGGTGGTCGCCACCCTCAGCAATATCGGCCCAGGGCTTGGCCGGGTGGGACCGGCCGAGACCTTCGCCTTCGTCCCCGCTCCCGGCAAGCTTATCCTCACCTTCCTGATGCTGCTCGGCCGCCTCGAACTCTACACCGTGCTCGCCCTGCTGCTGCCAAGCTTCTGGAAAAAATAGCGGAGGACACCCCATGAATACCAACGCATCAACCACCGTCGCCGTACTCGGCGCCAGCAGCAAACCCGACCGCTACGCGAACCGCGCGGTCCGCATGCTACTCGAACATGGCTACCGCGTCCTTCCCGTCCACCCGCGAGAAACCGAAGTCGAAGGCCTGCCGGTGCTACGCAGCCTCGACGAGATCCGCGAGCCTGTCCACACCCTCACGGTGTACGTCGCCCCGGCGCGGCTGCTCCGGCAGATGGACGAGATCGAGGCCCTGCAACCCGGACGGGTCATCCTAAACCCCGGCACCGAATCCGATGAGGTCTTCGCCGAGCTGGAGCGCCGCCGCATCCCCTACGAGGAAGCCTGCACCCTAGTCCTGCTCGGCAGCGGAAGCTTCTAACTCCATGCACGCCCTCCCCCTGGTCCTGCTCCGCGACCGTGCCGCCTTCTGGGAAGCACTTGAAGCGCGGCGGCTTGGCTGGGGCGACCTGATTCGCCTGCTTGCCTTCGTGGTGGCGGTGTGCGCCATGTATGGGGCGGTGCTCGCGGGCTGGCGCTCGCCACGCCTTTCGGCCTACGTCGCGGTCAAGCTGCCGCTGCTGTTTCTCGGCACCATGGGCGTCGTCTCGGTCTTCAACTGGATGCTGGCCAGCGTGCTCGGCTCGGGCCTGTCCTTCCGACAAACCCTCTTCTCGGTCGCCGCCGCGATGGGCGTCGGCTGCTGGTTCCTTCTCGCCTTCGTTCCGCTGGCCCTGTTCTTTCTGCTCACCGGGGTCCCCGCCGAGGGTCCGCATGACACGCTGCGCTACGCCCACAACGCGATGCTGATGACCCATATCGTCCTGCTCGCCCTCGCCGGCGTCGCGGGCAACGCCGCCCTGCTGGGCGGACTGCGCAAAGTGGTGCGCCCCGGATGCCCCGTCGGGGGCCTCTTCGCGCTGTGGCTGGCCGCCTACGCCTTCGTCGGCTGCCAGCTCTCGTGGGTGCTGCGCCCCTTCGTGGGAAGCCCCTTCTATCCGGTCGCCTTCCTGCGCCCAGACCGCTTCGATCGCAATTTCTACGAGTTTATATTCACCGAAGTCCTCCCGTTCCTCGCGACGGGAAACCCCTAGGAGTCCGCCATGAGCCACGAACCCGCCCCCGATATCATCCCCGCTCCACCCGCGCCCGACAACCTCGTCGGCGCCCTGCTTAAATCGCCCGGACGGGTATCCCAACTCATCGCCAGTGGACAAGGCCTCGCCCTCTCCTCGGCGCAGCTCCTTCTTGTCGCGGCGGCCAGTCTGGCGGTCTTCGGCTTTGCGATGGGGCTGTACAGCGGGATGTCGGTCGGTCTCGTGGCCGCCGCCAAGGTGCCCCTGATTGGCGTATGCTCGCTCCTGCTGTGCCTGCCCAGCCTCTATGTCTTCGCCTGCGTGGCGGGTGCCCCTCTCAGCCTGCGCCAGACGATTGCGCTGGGCTGCGCGTGCCTGGCGATGCTGGGCCTGCTGCTCGTGGGCCTGGCCCCGGTGGTCTGGCTGTTCGCGGTCTCTACGGAGAGCCTATCTTTCATGGTTCTGCTCGCGTTCTTCCTGTGGCTAATCGCTCTGATCGTCACCGGCAAATTCGTGGGCAAGCTCCGGGCCAGCCCCCTGTTCGAGCGGCAGGCCGGGATCAAGTTCTGGTTTATCATCCTCTCCCTCGTCACCCTGCAGATGACCACGACGATGCGTCCCCTCCTGGTAGAAGCGAAGGACGGCTGGTGGACCGGCGGCAAGAAATTCTTCCTCGAACACTTCGGGGAGACGTTTGAGGGGCGGCGCTAGGTGCGTGCGGACAACATGAGGTGTCTCGCACACACCTTGCTCCCTGCGGTGGCGCTTTCGCTGGTCACCGCATGCACCAGTTTCCATCGATCAAGGCCTTGCCTCTGCGGTGTAGAGTGCAGGGCCGAGGTCTTGCTTGACGCCCGGGCAGTGTACGGACGGGTTGACGTCGAGGTGATTGAGAATCCCTGCCTGTCCGCAATCGCTGCGGATAGCGCCCAGTATCTTCTTTTCGTCACCCGGGTCGGAGGGGTGCAGCCCCCGGTCCGCACCGTAGCCCGGGTTCAGCACCCCTCTTCTGATTTTCTGCTGCAACAGGTGTCTTGCCAGCTCATAGAGGTGGAGGAGGAGTTCTACATCAAGGTAGCGCCTGAACGCCCTCGCGCCTATATTGCCCTGCCGAATGCCCCCTCTAGCCCCACGCTCTATTTCCATTTGGATCTTGCGGGCCATGCCCGCCTGGTGCGCATTGAAGATTCCGCCGGCAAACTTCAAAGAAACGTCAATAATCACGAAGCAGCGCGGCTTGGCGAGGTGGATGGATTGACGGGAATTTCCCACGGCATAGAAGCCTTCTGGGTTCTGCGGCACCTCCAGTCACCGAGCCTGGGTGACCGTCTGCGAATGCTGGAGCTACTTTCCGGAGAGTACACGATAAGCCAAGATGCATCGGCCACGACCCCATGGATAGCCGCCATGCAGGCGCGGCATGCCGCCGTGCAAGCCGTCCGGCGCGATCCCGAGGTCAGGCGGCGGCTGGATGAGCTGGCGCATTCATCGCTCGCCTGGGAGGCCGAAGCGGCTGCGCTGGTTATCGCGCTGGGCGGCGAGGCCGGGCCGGCGCGCTGAAAGGGGAGGGGATGTGGGATTGGGAGAGCGCCTCCGCCCACTGGTTTGCCTGGGTGCATGTCGCGCGGGAGGCTTCGCGGAGGTCGTCCGGGAAGGCGCAAAGCCAGAGGGCGCGTTTTTCCACAAAGGCCTTCGTCCACGCCAGGGGAATCTTTGGCGGCATCGCCATGGGCTGCACCCAGACCATGCGGGCGGAACCTTCCTGCAAGGTGCGGAGGCAGGCCCGCTCGCCGGGCGAGAAAAAGGTGCTTAAGACGATGCCCCCGAAGGTGGCCAGCTCGTGCTGGAGAGCGCCCATGACGGCCTCGCTAGTCCGGCGGGATAGCCGCAGGAACCGACGCTCGGCGGGCTGCCTGATTAGCTCGACATTGCCGCAGTACCGGCTTCGCCCCACAAGCCCTTGCGGAACATCCCGCAAGGCCCAGCGCAAGGGATTCGCCCGGATGTAGCGCTCCCGGACCGCCAATTCCTCCGGCTCGAAGCAAATCACGTCGTAGTAGTTGGGCGCCCACACCCGTGCCGGTTCTCTCTCGCTATAGCGAGAACCTAACCGAGCCGCTTGGGTCTTCCTCCACTCTCTTGTGACTGCGCCCTTGAACACGTTCATCACTTCGCCAAGACTCTTGCGGCCCGAGCGAATGATGCGCACCAGCCCGTGAAAATGGTTGGGCATGACCTGCCACTCCCCCAGCGCGATATGATCATAATGTGCCGGAATTTCCGCCCAGCAGCGCTCCACCAGTTGGCCTAGCGCGTTCGGGCGCATCTCGGCATCAACGACCTCGCCGAAAAGATGCCGGTGGTAGTCGGCTCCGAGCGTCACGAAATACCAGCCCGCCCGCGAGTAGTCCCGCCCGTCCATCCTCAGTTTTTGCGACATGCTCCGCTTGATCTCCATGGGAAACCCCTTAAACAGCCCGTCCGGGAAAGTCAAGGAATTGCCTGGGGCGGTCCAAAGCCAATGATTGAGCCCACTTTTTTCTCCCCGCAGCCAAAGGGAACTGGACGGGCTTGGAATTTTCGCCAACAATCCGGGCTTTCCACCGTCCACGCTCTTTGGATCCCCGCCATGGCCGACGAAACCACCCCGATGATGAAGCAGTATTTCGCGATCCGCCGGCAGACCCCGGCGGACACGATCCTGTTCTTCCGGCTCGGCGACTTCTACGAGATGTTTTTCGACGACGCCAAGGAGGCCTCGCGCATCCTCGACATCGCCCTCACCCGCCGCAACAACGTGCCGATGTGCGGCATCCCCTACCACTCGGCCGAGGGCTACCTTGCCCGCATCATCCGCGCCGGGCGCAAGGTGGCGATCTGCGAGCAGGTGGAGGACCCCGCCGAGGCCAAGGGCATCGTCCGCCGCGAGGTGACGCGGGTGGTGACCCCCGGAACAGTGTTCGAGGACCAGGTGCTCGACGCGAACCGCAACAACTACCTGGCCGGGCTCTGCCCCCGGGGAAAGAAAATCGGCCTCGCCTGGCTCGACCTCTCCACCGGGGCGTTCTGGATCGAGGAGGAGGAAAGCCCCGCTGCAATCGCTGACGCCATCGCGCGAAACGTCCCCTCCGAGTGCGTTCTACCCGAGTCCGAACGCGACGGCGAGCTGGCCGCCGCGCTCCGTCTCGCCGGCCGGGCCACCGTCGTCACCACCCACGAGGACTGGACCTTCGACCGCGACGTGGCCACCGAGCATCTCTGCCGCCACTTCGGCCTGCACTCGCTCGACGGCCTCGGCTGCGCGGGCATGGAGGCGGCGGTCGGCGCGGCCGGCGGCATGCTCCACTACGTCACCGGACAACTCAAGCTCCGGGCCGAGCATATCCGCCCCCTGCGGGTGAAGCGCTCCGCCGACCACATGGTGCTCGACGAAACCAGCCTGCGCAACCTGGACCTCGTTCCCCAGCGGGGCGGCGATGGGCCCAGCCTCATGGGTACGCTCGACGCGACCCGCTCCTCGATGGGCAGTCGCCTGCTCCGCGAGTGGCTGCTGCGCCCGCTGATGCAGCTCGACGCGATCCACCGGCGGCACGACGCGGTCGAGGCGCTCATGGCGGACCGGGGGCTGCTGCACGACCTGCGCGAGCAGCTCGGTGAAATCAAGGATCTCGAGCGCCTGATCGCCCGCCTCAACGCCGGCGGCGGCAACGCGCGCGACCTGCGGGCGGTGGGCCAGTCGCTGGCCGGGCTCCCCCCGCTGAAGGAGCGAGCCTCCGGCGCCCCCGCCGAGCTGCTGCAGTCCCTGGCCACGGCGATCGACCCCCTGCCCGACCTGCGCGGCCTGATCGACCGCGCGATCGAGGAGGAGCCGCCGATCAGCCTGCGGGATGGCGGCCTGATCCGCAAGGGCTACCACGAGGAACTCGACCAGCTCCGGGCGGCCGCGACCGACGGGCGCACCTGGATCGCCGAGTTCCAGGCCCGGGAGCAGGAGCGCACCGGCATCAAGACGCTCAAGGTGCGCCACAACAAGGTGTTCGGCTACTACATCGAGATCACCCAGGCCAACCTCGGCGGGGTGCCCGAGGACTACGTGCGCAAGCAGACGCTGGTCAACGCCGAGCGCTTCATCACCCCCGAACTCAAGGAAGTGGAGAACCGCATCCTCGGCGCGCAGGACCGCTCCATCGACCTGGAATTCGAGCTGTTCCGCGAGGTGCGCGAGCAGGTCGTCGCCCAGACCGGCGCCATCCAGGCGACCGCCGAGGCGGTGGCCCAGCTCGATGTGCTCTGCGCCTTCGCCGACCGAGCCCTTGCCCTGCGCTACGTGCGGCCGGCGATGAGCGAGGGCAGCGAGCTGTGGCTGCGCGACAGCCGCCACCCGGTGATCGAGGAGATGGTCGACTCCGAGCCCTTCGTGCCGAACGACGCCCACCTCGACACCACCGACAACCAGCTCATCATCATCACCGGCCCCAACATGGCGGGCAAATCGACCTACATCCGGCAGGTCGCCATACTCGCCATCATGGCCCAGGCCGGCTGTTTCGTGCCGGCTGCCGAGGCCCGCCTGGGGCTGATCGACCGGGTGTTCACCCGCGTCGGCGCGGGCGACGACCTCGCCCGGGGACGCAGCACCTTCATGGTGGAAATGCAGGAGACCGCCAACATCCTCAACAGCGCCACGCCCCGCAGCCTCGTTGTGCTCGACGAGATCGGGCGCGGCACCAGCACCTTCGACGGCATCAGCATCGCCTGGGCGGTCGCCGAGTTCCTCCACAACGACGAGCGGGTGAAGGCCAAGACGCTGTTCGCCACCCACTACCACGAACTCACCGACCTCGCGCTCACCATGCCGGGTGTGAAAAACTACAACGTGCTGGTGCGGGAGAAAAACGACCGCATCGCCTTCCTACGCAAGATCGTGCCGGGGGCGGCGGACAAAAGCTACGGCATCCAGGTCGCCCAGCTCGCCGGCCTCCCCCCCGAGGTCATCTCCCGGGCGCGGGAGATTCTCACCAACCTGGAGGAGGGGGAGTTCGGCGAGGGAGGACAGCCCAAAATCGCGCGACACCGGCCGCGCAAGACCCGTCCGGTCGCCGACCAGCTCTCGTTTCTGTAGCGTCACCCGACACCCCACGCCGCTATTGGCCCATCCGCCGCAGCTCGCAGAGCGGAAGTGGGTGGTGAGAAACGCGGGCTAGTCCGCGAGCGACTCGCTTCCGAGCGGGACGTAGTCGCCACCCGGCACCATGGTCGGCTGGAGCACCAGCACCGAGCGGGGCAGGCTGGGGTCCGAGATGCGCCGGTTCAGCAGGTCCACCGCCGCCTTGCCGATCTTGTCGGCGTGGATGTCGATGGTGGCCGGTCGCGGAATGAGGTGGTCGAGCAGCAGGCGCTCGTTGTTCACCGAGACAATCTGGACATCCCGGCCCGGGTGCCGCCCGCGGGCGAGGAGCATGGAGTGGAGCGTGCTGGCGAGCAGGTCGCCCGGCACGAAAATCGCGGTGGGGGGATTGGGCCCGGCGAGGAAGCGGTCGATTGCCCGCCCGAACCCGGCGGTATCGACCGCGTGGTTGTTGCCATCCCGGATGACGAACTGCTCCACCCCGGTGGAGCTGACCCGGCAGCCCGCCTCTTCGAGCACCCGGCGGAAATGAAAGCCCCGCTCCGAGGTGAGCGCGTCGCCCTCAGGCTTCTGATCCACCGGCCCCATGAACAGCGCGTGGCTGCACCCCTTGGAAAGCAGATACTCGGCAGCCATCTGGCCGATCACCACGTTGTTGTAGGTGACGTGGTCCCAGTAGCCCTGGACATCGTGCATGCCCATGACGCGCACGCAAGGCCGGGACTGCAACTCGCGAAGCAGCGGGCCACGCACCGGGCGGCCCAGGAAAACCGCTCCGTCGGAGCTGCGGAGCGCACTCACCAGCTCCGGGGTGGATTCCGAGCCGGTAAGCTGGTGGAGGGTGAGGGACTTGCCCAGCGAGGCCACGGCATCCGCCACAGACCGGAGTAGCTCGGCATAGACCGGAGCCTGGAGCAGCACGGTTTCGATCGAGGTGACCACCATCGCGATGCGGTGGGTCCGGCGGTGGCTGTTCAGGCGCGGGCCCCGGCGGCGGCCCGGGGGCGGGGGAACGTAGCCCAGCTCGGCCATCGCGGCGCGCACCATCGCCTCGCGGTGGGGGCTCACCTTGGGCCGGTTGTTGATCACCAGGGAAACCAGCGAGGTCGAGACGCCCGCCTTGGCGGCGACGTCCTTGATCGTGGGGGCGGGATTGGGAATTTGCATCGGGAGCCTCCTGTTTACCATCATTACAACTTGTAAAAAGATATTGGAATAAGCTATATCCACCCAAATCCACGCAAATCAAGTAAGAAAACAAGATTTGGTTAAAATGAGTACCCGAAGTTGCAATTAGCGCGGCTCTGTAGTGGCCGTGGCCACCGCCGTTTGCAAATGATTGCACTTAACCCTGCCGGCCTGGTTCCCGCCGAAGCCGGGACCCAGCGGCCGGGGCGCTAGTCGACCGACTCGTGCAGGATGGTGTCGACCATGCGGCCGCGCACCTCGACCTCGGTGACAGCGACGATATGGTCGCCGCTCTTGAGCAGGCCGCGCTCGCGGAGCAGGCTGATGGCGTTGTCGACATTGCGGGTGGGCTCGTCGGTGAAGGGCAGGTGGAAGGGCTGGACCCCCCAGTGGATGGAAAGCTGGTTGAGCAGGGCCTCGTTGCCGGTGAAGGCGTAGATGGGGGTGTGGGCGGGCCGCAGCCAGGCCGCGTTGCGGGCCATGTTGCCGGTGCGGGTGAACACGATGAGGGCGCTGGCGTTGACTTCCTGGGCCATGACGGCGGCCGATTTCAGCAGCTTGCTGCCGAGGGTGTCCATCTGGGCCTGCTCGGCGTAGTTGGCCCCGCCGCTGCGCTCCACCCGCACCGCGATGCGGTCCATGATCTCGATGCACTTGAGTGGGTACTTGCCCACCGAGGTCTCGCCGGAGAGCATGATGGCGTCGCACTGCTCGAACACCGCGTTGGACACGTCGGTGATCTCCGCCCGGGTGGGCGAGGGGTTGTCGATCATCGACTCGAGCATGTGGGTGGCGACGATCACCGGGCGGCCGGCCACGAGGCAGCTCTTCACGATGCGGCGCTGGATGATGGGCAGCTCTTCGTAGGGGCACTCGATGCCCAGGTCGCCCCGGGCGACCATGATGGCGTCGGCCACGGCGATGATCCCGTTGAGGTTGCGGATGCCCTCCTGGTCTTCCAGCTTGGCCACCACCCGCTGGCGGGCCTTGCGGTAGTCGAGAATCGCCTTGAGCTTGAGGACATCCTCGGGCTCGCGGCAGAAGGACATGGCGATGAAGTCGACCCCCAGCTCGATGCCCAGCTCGACATCGACCATGTCTTTCTCGGTGAGGGCGGGCAGGCGGACGCGCACCCCCGGCAGGTTGATGTGGCGGCGGCTGCCGAGCACCCCCTCGGTCAGCACCTCGCAGTTGAGCAGGTTGCGGCGCTTCTCCAGCACCTTGAGATGAATCGCCCCGTTATCGACGAGCACGACGTCGCCGACCTTGATGTCCTCCACCAGGTGCTCGTAGTTCACGTCCACCGAGTGCTCCTCCTCGGACACCTCGCCGCGCACCGTGAGGGCGATGCGGTTGCCCGGCTGGAGGTTGAGCGCCACCGGCAGGTCGCCGGTACGGATGGCCGGCCCCTGGAGATCCATGAGAATACCCACCGGGCGACCCTTGCGGATGGAGGCCTCCCGGATGGCCTTGACGTTGTCGCGGACCTGGTCCGAGGTCGCGTGGCTCATGTTAATGCGGGCGATATCGAGGCCGGCATCGATGAGGCGCTCGATCATGGCCGCTGAATTGGTGGCCGGGCCCAGGGTGGCGATAATCTTCGTTTTGCGGGTGCGGGGGGTCGGGTTCATGAACGGATTCTCCTTGAAAAAACGCTACACTGTAGGGTTTTCCCCGGTAAAGCGAGTGGAAAAATTCTGGTGTGTTTCCCTGGCCCGCCGGGGAACCCGGCCTAGCGGGCGGTGCTCAGGCGGTGGGTGATGAGGTTGGCCAGGGGGCGGGGCAGGACCAGCCGCACGCTGCCACTAAGCTCGCCGCGAAGCGAAAGCACCTCGGAATCGATTACCACCACGCTGTCGTCCCTCACCAAGGATTGGTAGGCCACTTCGGAGCGCTGGCCCGACTCGACCCGGGCCCGCACGAAGTCGTAGACGCTGTTGTCGCGGGAGAAGTCGCGCCGGGGAAGGCGGGGAGATCTCGGGGGCGGATCGATCTCGTACTGGATCGCCACCACCTGGTCGCGCATATCGGTCACCAGGTACACCACATTGAACCCGCCCTCGTGGTTGTCCGAAAAGGTTCCGGTGGCCCGGTAGTAGTAGAGGCTGTTCTCGGGAAAGCCGGGCGTGGTCAGCGGAGTCCGGCCGACCAGCCGGATGCCCAGACGCTGTGCGGCCCGCGCCGCCGGATCGAGGTAGTTGATTCCCTGCGCCAGGCGGTAGGGGGTGGTGACCTCCAGCTCGACCTTGGGAACGGTGTAGTAGTTCAGCACCCGCCGGAGATCGTCGAGTACGTATTTGCGACCGCCCACCAGCGGGCGGTCCCAGGTGGGCGAGAGGACGAGGCTCCGCCCGGCAGGACGGTTGTCGAGCCGGGTGGGGGCCCGGGCGGTGGCCGGGGCGGTCTCCGCAACCACGGCGGCCGGTGCCGCCGCCGAATCGGGGGTTCCCGTTTTGGAGGCGTCGGCCCACGGATCGGAGTCTGCTCCACCCACCAGACCCTCGACAAACTCAGAGAACGCAGCCTCCAGCGTCATTTCGGCAGCCGGCGGGGTCTCGCCAGCCGGTGCCGCAGCGGCGGATGTGGTGGCCGGCGGGGTCTGGGCCTGGATTTGAGGCTGGGCCTCGGCCTGACCACCCAATGCCCCGCCCGCTCCCTCGAACATGGCGGTGTGGACGGACTTGAGCAGGCTTTCCGCCGCCCGGATCTGCCGGAGGGCGCTGGGATGGCTGCTGCCGAGCGCCCGGAGGTGCTTCAGGACTTCGGATATCCGGCGCTCCGCCTGCCGCAGCAGGGCGGGATTAGTGGGCTGGGCCATGTAGGTCCGGTAGTCCGCCTCGGCCGCGTCCAGTTCCCGGCGCATCTGCTCGATCTGCTCGAGAACCTGGTTGGGCGGCTGGACCGGAGCCGGGGTGGCCGGGTTCGCGGTCTGATTGGTGGGCTGGTTCGCGGGAGCGGCCGGCCCCGGCGAGGCGGGGCTTCGCGTACCCGGCAGATAGACGAAGGCGAAGAAATAGAGCGCCCCCGCCGCGAGGACCAGGAACAGGGTGGTGTACACCGCCTGGCGCATCGCGCCCGAGGAGCGCGGGGGGTGGATGGGCGCGACCGACCGGGAGGGCACGGTGATCCGGACCGTGGTGAAGACCACCGCCGACGGCCAGTCCGC
>CBFGVE010000023.1:0-12831 GCA_965651915.1 uncultured bacterium | reverse complement strand
AGACCGGCTCCTAGATAGCGGCGGCCCGCAATCATGTCCAGCATCTCGTAGTGTGGGAGCGCCGCAAGTCCGAATCGTGTCACCCGTCCGTCTGCATCCCGCCGGGTTAGTTTAAGCGCCGCCTCCCGCAAGGTGTCCCACGTCCAATCGTCGTTCGGATAGGAAAGTCCCGCTTCGTCAAAATGCGCCTTGTTGTAGGCAAGCACCCATAGACCAAAGCTCAAGGGAAGTCCATACAGCCCACCTTGATGCGTATACGACCGAATCGCCAAGGGATGGAAATCCGCCATGTCCCCGGCCATGTCCCGCTGAACGAGCGGATTCAGGTCGAGGAACACCCCCTTGTCCGCGTAGTTCGGAACCAGCGGATCGTTAAACCAGAGCACGTCGGGCGGGACCTTGCCCGCTATCCTAGTCAGCACCATGCCGAAATAGTTCCCCACGCCTATCCACTCAAGCCGCACACCGATGTTCGGATGCGCCGCTTCAAACTCACGGCACAATTTCAGATAGGCATCCTTCTGCGAGCGATTCCCCGCCGCCATGAAGGAGAGAACGACCGGGCGGGTAGACACGCCGCCCGACGGGGCGCTGAACTCCTGAACCACCATGGTGGCGATAAGCGCCAGCACGGTGGCAATACCAATGCCCTGGGAAATAGATCGTACGCTCACTATGCCGCCCGCCAAAAGGGTTGGATTCAGCTTTGGTTCGTTTGCACTCTTTGCCTGGAAGCACCCTCTCGGGGACTGCCTGCTATACCCCGCCGACGCCTTCGTGCCTCCGCATGACCTGCAGGCGCTTCCGCAGCGCCCACAGGATGGACAGCAGCGACAAGCCGAGGATGGTGGCAGCCAAGGGATGAGTGACGAAGGCGAGGTAGCTTCCATCGGAAATGATCAGGGTGCGCCGTAGATTTTCCTCCGCCATGGGACCCAGAATTAGCGCCAGAAGCAGCGGGGCGACCGGATATTCGTGCTTCTCAAGAACATAGCCGAGTACACCGAAAGCAATCGCCACCCACACGTCGGTGATGTTGCTGCGCAGGGCGTATGCGCCAAGCAGGGACAGAATGACAATGCCCGCCAGCAGCAGCTTTCGCTCACAGGCGACCACGCGCACCAGATAGCGCGTACCCAGAATAGCCGCAAGAAATACGAGCAAGTGGGCGACCAATACCGTGACGAGAATGGCATAGGCCATTGGGCCATGCTGCTGAAACAAAAGGGGGCCGGGCTGAATGCCGTGCAGAATAAACGCGCCGATCAGCACGGCAGTGACGGAATCGCCCGGGATGCCCAGAGAAAGCAAGGGGACCATGGAGCCGGAAATGGACGCGGTTTTAGAGGCTTCAGGAGCCGCCACGCCGCGCACCTCCCCTGCCCCAAAGCGTTCGTCTGGACCACCTCGCTGCCGGGCTACGCTGTAGGCCATGAACGCCGCGATATCGCTGCCCGATCCCGGAGTACTTCCCACCGCCGTGCCGATGAGGCTGGAGCGGACATTGGTCCATCCACAACGCCGGATATCGGCGAGCGATGGCCACGCCACTTTACCGGTAGTGGTCTGCGCCACATGCGGGGTGCCGAGCATGGCGCGGAATACCTCGGCCAACGCAAACAAGCCAATGAGCGCGGGAATGAACGGAACCCCCTCCATCAGACTGACGCTGCCAAAAAGAAAACGGGGGTATCCGGAAATCGGATCCATGCCCACCGTGGCGATCAGCAACCCGAAAATCGCCACGGCCACGCTTTTGAGGAGCGATCCGCCGGAAACCGAGATGATCATGCTTAAACCGAAGACCGCCAGCGCACAGTACTCCGGCGGACCAAACCGCAGCGCAAAGTAGGCGATCTGCGGGGCGAGAAACATTAGCAGCATGGTGCCTATCACTCCGCCGACCATGGCGGAGAACGCCGCCACGGCCAACGCCCGCTGGGATTGCCCCTGGCAGGTCATTTCAAAGCCGTCCAGAACCGTCGCCGCCGAGGCGGGGGTGCCGGGCGTGCGGAACAGGATGGCCGGCACAGACCCGCCATAGACCGCCCCACAGTATACGCCGATTAGCATGGCCAGGGCGGGCATGAGCGAAAGGTCGAAGGTGAAAGGGATCAGCAGGGCGACCGCCAGCGTCGCGGAAAGGCCGGGCATGGCGCCCACCACTAGACCCGCCAGCACCCCGCAAACCAGAAACAATGCGACCATCGGGTCCGCCATTAACTTTATCGATTCAAGCAAGGTAGGTAGGTTCATACAATCCAGCCCTCCGGAAGGGACACACCCATAAGCCAGGCAAAGAGGCCATACAGCAAAACGGAGGCCGTCAGCGCAAAGGCCCAGGCGCGGACTCCGCCTGAATGACCAAAGATCCGCAGCGCGATAAACAGAAAGACCGAAGTGGCGCTAAGGAAGCCCATATAAGGCATGAGCACCGCGTACCCGCACATCGCGGCTAGCAGGGCAGCCGGGTGCCCATACGTTTCCAACGTATCCGTCGAAGAATCGGCAGAATTCGTTGCCCGGGGCTTTTCCATAAACGCCTGCACGCCTAGCGCTACACCACACAGCCCAAGCGCTGAGGCCAGCAGGAGCGGGAACACCGCCGGGCCGGGCAGACCACCCGCCGCCTCGGGAAAACCCACAGCCCGCCATGCAGCGACGCCGGCCACCACCAGGAAAAGCAGCAAGGGCACCCATCGAGAAAGATGTTCCACCTTCATCGCAACTCCAATCGATCCATGAGCCGATCCACTTCACGGCTTTGTACGTCCAGCTCGCGGCCGAAGGTCTCGGCATCGGCAAAACTCAAAAGCAAAGCGCCCCGCTCGGCCATCTGGAGAAATTCTGGGCTCTCCATCGCCTGTCGAAAGTCGCGGGTCAGGCGTTCGCGCACCGCGAGCGGTGTCTCCTTGGGCACCGCCAGCCCGCGCCAGGTCCCAAACACCAGATCGTGGCCAAGTTCGCGGAACGTGGGCGCATCCGGCGCCAGCGCCAGCCGCTCGGTGGACATGACCGCCAGGATTTTAACTAGACCCGCATCCCGCTGAACCCGCACCTCGCCCGGACTGACGGCAACCGCGTCAATATGCCCTCCCACCAAGGAGGTAACTGCTGGTGCCGCCCCACCGTAGGGAACGTGGGTGGCGGGCAGCCCCAACTCGTCCGCCATCATGGCAGCAGCCATGTGCCAGACGGAACCCGGACCGGAATTGCCGATTTGCACGCCGCCTTTTTCGCGGGCCCATGCGATGAACTCCTCGACCGTGTTCGCGGGACAATCGGCCCGCACCGTCAGGGCCGCCGGATCCATGTTGACCCGCATCAGGAGGTCGAAGTCCGTATGCTTGAACGGCACCAGCCCCTGTAGAGGCAAGGAGACCAACTCAAAGGTAATGGCGGTGATGGTGTATCCGTCGGGTCGCGCCAGCAGGCCCGCCGCATGGCCAACCGCGCCGCCGCCCCCGGTGATATTGTTGACGAGGACCGTCTGGCCCAGGATCGGCTCCGCAGCGCGGGCCAACCCGCGAGCGAACAGGTCCGTTCCGCCGCCGGAAGAAAAGGGACAAATGATGGTCAGTGCCCGCGATGGGAAATCAAGCCCCGACCCTTGATTCCACCGCTGGACGCGCAGACCAATCATCAGTCCGAGACAGACCACGACCAGTGTCCAGGGGACAAGGTCGCGAGTCAGCGTTTTCGGACCGACCCGATGCTCATTTGGGAGGGCGCTATTCATGATTACCGGACCACGCGGCCTGATCCATTACCTTTCATCAGGGCTTCCGCCTCTGCGCGCGAGATCAGATTATAGTCTCCGCTAATCGAATGGGCGAGGCAGGATGCGGCGGCCGCGAAATTAAGCGCCTCTTGGGCCGTCGGGTAGGTTCCAGAGTTCAAGGCATAAATAAGCGATCCGGCAAAGGCATCGCCACCGCCCACCCGGTCCACTATCGCGCGAATCTCGTACGGCGTATAGGTCCCATTTCTCAAGGGAGCAAGCACGGGTTCCTGGCCGCGCACGGAAAGGATGGCGCCCCAGTTGTTATGGGTGGCGGATACGCTTTCACGCAGCGTGGTGGCTACCTTGTCCACGTTGGGAAAACGGCTCATGATCTCCCGGGCTACGGAGGCGAACCCGGAAATTTCGAGGTGGCCAGCATGGGTATCCGAGCCCTCCGCACGGATCCCGAGGGTTTTTTCCGCATCCTCCTCGTTGCCGATGACGACATGGGCAAGCCGCACCAGATTGGGCATGATTTCCTGGGCCAGCTTCTCCGCCGCATAACCGGACCGCCACTTCCAGAGGGTTGCCCGAAAATTCAAGTCCACCGAAACGGTTACGCCCGCAGCGCGCGCTGCCTCAGCCGCCCGGCACGCCGCCTCCGCCGCTCCGCCGGAAACCGCCAGCGTGATCCCGGTAGTATGAAACCAGGATGCGCCGTCAAAAACCTCGCTCCAATCAAAATCGTCGGCTGAAACCTGGGAGAATGCGCTGTGCGCGCGATCGTAGATGACCTGGCTCGGGCGCTGGTTCGCGCCGCGCTCCACAAAATACAGGCCCAGCCGGCTGTTCGGCACCCGGCGGATATGATCCGTGCCAACACCAAACGAGCGCAACTGCCGGACACACGATTCCGCGATGGCATTCGACGGCAACGCCGTCACAAACTCCGATTCGCCACCAAACCTCTTAACTGACGCCGCCACACTGCTTTCCGCACCACCGAACGTCATATTCCACGGCCCCGGCGCTACCTGCTCAAACCGCAAGAACTCCGGGGGACAAAGCCGCCCCATGACTTCGCCGAAGGTAACCACTTTTCCGCCGCCACGCAGTTCATCGTTCATCGAGAGGTATCCTTTTCACAAGTGTCCACGCTGTTTTCACCTGTAGCGCTGAGCAGACTCTATGCTCTCGTACTACCTTTTATTCTTTATTGTATATATTTATGCACGAAACAAGCAAAAAGCAACCTTGCTCAGTGCAGCAGATTCCAGACTACCTCAGACACCAGAAACTGGTCTATTACTTTTTGTGTTATTCTTTGTTGTTTATTGTATTGTTTTTTCGCTCTGGCATCGCAGCCTTGAGGAAAAGGGCGCGTCACGGAGTGAAGCGCGAATCTGGCGGCGATAGCCCCCTGGTGGGTATTCACCGATCCGATCCGCCATGCCGACGGCAAACACGAACTATGGAAATGCCGCT
This sequence comes from uncultured bacterium, assembly GCA_965651915.1. Taxonomy (GTDB): domain Bacteria; phylum Verrucomicrobiota; class Kiritimatiellia; order CBFGVE01; family CBFGVE01; genus CBFGVE01. The sequence goes on along the minus strand of CBFGVE010000023.1, from coordinate 7,622 downwards.
CACTGCCTACTACGGAACTGATAGGCGCCCGAACCCACTTCGTACACCGCCGCGCCGTTCTCCATCCTGACGAACTTCACTCCGCTGGCCTTGTCGGCCGGTTGGCCGCATTCCGTGACCCCCGCGGCCTCTTCTGCTGGAACATGCACGGTCGCGGTGCTGTTCGGAGGAACGCTGATGTGCCAGTCGAAGACGTCGCCGAGGCGGTGCCAGCGGCTGACAATCAGGCCGTAGGGCGAACGATGCGTCGCATCGACGAACTTCAGGTCGCCAACGGGGTTCGGCTGCATGATGATGTGCTTGAAACCCGGTTGCGCGGGATCGGCGCGAATGCCGGCGAGACACTCAAAGAGCCATATCACCAAATCGCCCACGAGCATGACATGGTTCTCCGAGTTCATCTCCGGACCCTCCGTATCGCCGTTCCACCGCTCCCAGATGGTTGTGGCGTCCCTTTCCGCCATGTACCCCAGGCTAGGATAGCTGGTGTTGGTTGCCAAGCGGTATGCGATGTCTGCGCGCCCCCCGCCGGTCAGCACCCGGTTGAGCCATTGCCCCCCCACGAGCCCTATGCCCACATGGCCCAGGGTGCTTCCGGTAATCTCCTTGACCAGATGCGCAAAGACACGTGGACGTTCCCGCGGCGGAACCATGTCGAACGCCAGCGGGAGCAGGCACGAGGTCTGTGAGCCGTTGTCGTAATAGCCCACGTCGCGGTGGTAGAGTTTGTCGTTCATCGCGATCTTGAGCTGCTCTGCCAGAGCGGCGAAACGCCGAGCGTCCTCAGCTTTTCCGAGCAGAGTCGCATAACGCTTCATTAACGTGAGGCAATGGTGGAAGCCGCAGGTCCCAAGCACGGTCGCGGCGGTTTCCGGGCTTCCGGGCGGCGCGCACCAATCGCCAAACTTGTCTTGCGGCATGACGCCGTCAACGATGTAGCCCTGCATGTGGTCGATCCATCTGGCCATGCTTGGATACTGCCGTGCGACGAGCGCCCGGTCCCCGTACTGGTCAAGCAACATGCCGGGGATGATGACCGCGGCGGCGGGCCAGGTGACATCATCGAAGCAGAATGGATTGAGATAGGAGGTCGGGCACACGTCGGGAATGCTCCCGTTCTCCTGCTGCGAGTCGGCCATGTCGCGCGTCCACTTGGCGTAGAAGGCAGCGATGTTGAACAGATACGACTCACCCCTGGCTTCCTCCAAGCGGTCGCCAAGCCAGGCATGGCGCTCGTCGCGCTGCGGGCAATCGGTCGGAATGCCATGGTAATTGCCGCGCACGCCCCAGACGATGTTGCGATAGATCCGATTGATCGTCTGCTGCGAACACGTGAACTCACCCGCCGTGGCTAGATCGTTGTTGACCACGCGGCCCGCGAGCGAGGCGAGCGTGGGTTTGCCTGGGAATCCCTTGATTTCGACATACCGAAAGCCGTGATACGTAAAACGGGGTTCGTAGATCTCCTCGCCCTGACCGTTGAGCGTGTAAAGGTCTGTGGCTTTCGCGGTGCGAAGGTTGGCGACGTCAAGCGAACCGTCGGGGTTGAGCCTTTCCGCGTGCCGCAGCGCAACCTGAGTACCTGCGGGGCCGCGAACCGCCAGCCGACACCAGCCGACCATGTTCTGCCCCATGTCGAAAATGAACACTCCGGGGCTGATCTCATCCACCGAGACAGGCTTTAGCGTTTCGGTTACGCGACTCGGCTCGATCATTTCTGCGGAGAGCGGACCGCCGGGTCCCGAAAGAACCTGCGCCGATGGCCAGACGGAGTCGTCAAACCCGGGTTGTGCCCAGTCCGGCAGTTCCTTCCTGGCGTCGTAAACCTCCCCATCGTATTCATCGTTCGCGCGTATGGGGCCGACGGTAGTGAGCTTCCATGTGGCATCGCTCACCAACGTGTCACGCGAGCCGTCAGCGTAGTCGATTTCTAACTGCAATTGCAGCTTCGGAAACCCGAAGCGCTGCAGCCAATCCGCCCGCGGGGCGCAACGACCGTTGCCCAGCCATGCGCCTAGCGCGTTGCGCCCGCACTGAATCTGCGCTGTGACGTCGTGGGTAACATAATACACGCGCTTCGGATACTCGCTGAGTGATGGAGATAGAACATGGTCGCCAACTTTCCGTCCGTTGAGATAAAGCTCGGAGAGGCCTAAACCACTGAAATAAACGGTAGCGCGGACCACCCGCTTTGCCACGTCAAACTCTGTGCGCAACATGCGCGCTGCGGAGACCGGTTCGTCACTGCCGATCCACTGGCCTCGCCAGTCGCCGGGTTGCAGCAAACCCATGCTCCAGCAAGCCGGCGTACTCCATGGCGATGGCGAACCGATTTCGTTCGCGGCGCGAAGCTGCCATACCCGCACCTTCCACCAACAGCGCTGTCGTGACGCCAGCGGCTGGCCACCGTATTCAATGTGGATCGAACGGCCCGAAACCACCTTTCCGCTATCCCACAAATCGGCCTGATCCGGGGCCAGCAACTCCTCCCTCGACGCCACGAGGATTTGGTAGGCGGCTTGCATCCAGCCACGTGTATCCGACTTAACCATCCATTGCAGACGCGGGCGAGCCGAATCAATGCCCTGGGGATTGACAAGATACTCGCATCGTAGTTCTTCAAGCACCATCTCGCCTCCAGGGCTTGCCGATGGATCGTAAAGTGAAATGCCGGACTCGGGAACTGGAGTGACCCATGTCAGTTCTGGAATGGTTGGCGGACCTTCACGGAGCGCTGGGTTACGACAGATAGCTTGGCCGCCAGACAGGCGTATACGCTGGAGAGACCCGCTTCGAAGGGGACACGGCTGGGCCTATTTTTCTGAATCAAACCGATAAAATCGCGCGCCAGTTCCTCATCGCCTCCAAAATGCGCCATGCCAGTTTCTGCGGAGATTAGATCCGAGAACGGCGCATGGTGGCGGATATGGCGAAGCTTGTTGGTATACCAGTCAAAGGAGAGAGTTCCCTTGTAGCCGCTGAGCGTCGCTCCCCGGGTGGCCGCATCGCGACGGCTGTAGAACACCTGCGTGTAGACCCCGTGAGCCCCGGATGCAAATCCCAAAAGGGCGCTGGACGAGTCCTCGTTCATGCCCGTTTCCGGGGTACCAATGTCCTTGCTGAACAGGCAAAGGTGGTCTGTCTCCACGCCACCGGAGCGGTTCCTTTTCCGGTTCCCCGGACTTTCGGGGCAGACCTCTGCTTCATCGCATTTTGAGCACGAGAGATTTTTTCGTTTCTTTCCGCCAAAGACATGTCCGCAGGTGGCCATCGCCGAAACCCTCACGATGCCACTATTCATTAAATTAGCCATGTAGTCGAAATCGTGGGTCGCTTTCTGTAGAAAGAGGCCTTGCGTTACCGAGTAATCCCGATAGAACTGGTCGAAATAGCAGGTTCCGTAGGGAACATAGTTCACTCCCAGGATGTGTTCAGGCCGTCCAATCGCGCCCTGCTCGATGTATTGGCGCGTCAGGTCGCACAAGGGCGACACCCGCAGGGGAAAGCTGACCACGGTCGCACAGGGGTTCTTTTCGTACGCCCGCTCCAGCGCCAGCGCCTGCTTCATCGACGTGGCAACGGGTTTTTCCAGGAAGAGAGGGAGTCCGTACGCCAGCGCTTGAATGGCATAGGGCGTATGCAGATCGCACCGGGTGCCAATGGCCAAGGCATCCGGCTTTGCCTCATGCATTAGTTCTTTCAATGTGCGGAAAAAGCGGACGCTTCCACGGTCGCACTCATTCAGCCGGGCGGTGGCACCGGGCACATCCGGATCAACAATGCCGACCACGGCAAGATTTCCCGCGGCCTCGCTCCGGAAGTTTTCCACCATGGGCGCAAGCCGCCGTCCCAATCCAATTATACCTAAACGGATCATGATTGTGTTACCTTTACGTTTGCTAATTCCTCTATTGGCCTGAAGCTTGGTTCACGGCAATCCGAAGGCGAACGCTCCCGCTGACATCCCGACCGGCCAGCACGTCCTTCTCCGTAAAGGCCGCAGCCCAGATACGACCCAATCCGCGTTCCGAATCGTACGTGACATGTAGGGTGCCATCCGGCCCCTGCGCTACATCGGGATACGAACAGCCCCCCTCTTCCAGCATGAGACCGCCCAACCACGTACCCCCATCATCACGGGAAACGAATGCCATGAGTTTATGGCGGGCCATCGTCTTCTCTTCGATGGAGCCATGCTTTACCAGTAGCAGATTCCCCGAGGCCAGGCGACCGATAAAGAAACGCGAGCTACGGTGTGCGATGGAGGTCTTGGTACGCTTCGACCACGTTACCCCCCGGTCGTCGCTGAACGACTGGTCGAGGCCCTCTCCCCGGTACAGCATCCACAGGCGTCCGTCCGCTTTCTCCACGACCATGTGCTCGATGCCGCCGGAACTGCCGACGGTGTTGCGCCGGTGCCATGTCGCCCCGCGGTCGGTGGAGACAAACACGTTGGCACCGAGTTCCTCCTTCGCAATGTCGGGGTGCGAAACCCAATTCAAGGACCAGAAATGGACGGGCAGCATCCATTCTCCGCTGCTCAACACCGTCGGTTTGTTCATCATGATGCCATGGCAGAGTCGCCGGGGTGCCGACCAATCCGGATCCTCATCATCGGGGTTTTCCGTCATGATCGCCCAAACCCCCGCGCGTCCATCGAACCAGTCGTAACTCTGCGCCCAGTACATCCACAGGCGTCCCAGCGGGTCCACCCACAAGGTCGGATCGAAGACGCGCAATGGATAGGGAAGATCCACCGCCAGTTTGGGTTCCGACCACGTCATGCCCCCATCCCCGCTGGTGACCAGCAGCACGTAGTTGAACGCGCTTTCACCGGTCCCGCCCGCATACCAGTTGACCCACAGTCGGCCGCCGGGTGCGCAGGCGATGCCGGGGATGCCCTGGAACCAACGCGCGTCATCGGCATAGTCCGGTCCGGGTTCCAGCATCACCCGGACCGGTACGAGAGCGGCGTCGTAGAGGGGTTCTAGTTGTTCGAGGCGAAGATGGGCGGGGCTCGACTCGACGACCTGCACCAGTTTGATGGCATCTAGCAACACGTGCTTGTCTTCAAACGCGATCAAGAGGTCCCGTCCCGTGTCCGGTCCGAGCGTAATGAGCACCGGTCGCTGCTCGGGACCGGAGGTCATAGACAGCCAGGTCCAGTCCTCAGTCGGCTCAATATCCAGCGCCACGTGCCGCAGCAGGCGGGTATAGTGCCTTCCCGCCGTCAGGATCAACCGCCCTACGCTCCCGTCGGTCTTGACGCGCAGATAGACCTCGTAGTCGCCCACGGCATTCGTAGGGGCGAGGTAACGCGCATGGCCATCCTTGCCGGTTTTTTGCAGGTATGCTCCACCCGATGCGGTCGCATCCTCGAATGTCATCACGTGGAACGGTTTGGTGATGCTCTCCGCCTCCACGATACTGCTTGCCGAAGCAAAACCCGGCAGCGCTATGGCCAGCGCCACGCCGATCGAAGCCATTCCCACCCATGTATTCATCCTTTTAGTGCTCCCTGCCCGTGGTCGCATGGCCTTACTCGGCTGCAAAAACCGGAATGCCCCAGAGGCCGGCATCCACCACGTCGCCCTTCTTTACATGCTTCTGATAGACACTGAATCCGTCGGACGGCTTATAGGCACCACGCGCTAAGAATGGAACAAACTCCGCCACACTGGTTTTCCTAAAGCCCCGAGCGAGCAAGCCTTTTACTTTAGCCTCGCGGTGAGCCAAGATGTACACAAAACCATCCCGTTCCACCACACCCTGGATATCCGGTTGCCGGATGTTGGTGCGGAGGAACTGCAAACCGACCAGCTCGTCCGGCAGCACGCTCACGACATAGTACCGGTCGTGCCAAATCTTCGCACCGACCTGTAGGGTATCCACCACGTCGTTCGTGTTTACCGGACGAAGGACCGCAACCGACGACCTGTCGATCGCCACGCCATCCTTATTGTCACGCAGATTGACCGCAACCGACGAGGGAGAATCCACAAAGAGGCCGGGGCTGCTGACCGGCACGCGCAGCCGCACCTTGTCCGATTCCACTGCTCCCGCCAACGCGTCGGCCTCGGTAAAGGTGGCCAGGAATATCTCACGATGCCTGGTCCGATTGTAATCGTAGGTGATATAGATGGTTCCATCCGCCGCCTGCTGGCCATCGGGATAGGAAATCCCATTGCGCTCGTCCAACATCAAGCCGCCTTCCCAGGTTTTTCCATCGTCTTTGGATATAAAGGCCATTAAGTTGCTGCGCCCGGTCCTCTCCCCCATCGGGCCGTGCTTCACCAGCAGGAGGTTGCCGGAGTCCAACCGCCGGATGAAAAACCGGGAGGCCGTATGAAGAATGCTGGAGGGCTTTGTCTCGGTCCATGTCCGTCCCCGATCCGTGGAGATACTCTCTCCGATGCCGTATCGCGTACGCAGCAACATCCACAAACTTCCGTCCTTGCGCTCCACGACCATGTGTTCGTCATACGTGCGTACTTTCGCCGGTACCAGGGCGGTACCCCGCAGCGTGAACGTCTTGCCCTCATCCGAGGATATCCAGGCACCTCCGCTTGCGCCATCCTCAGCTTTTGCCAAACGGGCATCCCAATCGCTGATCGGAAACAACCATTCACCGTTCGACAGCACCGTCGGCTTGCACATCATTACCCCCGGAGCAACCTGAAAAGGCTGGCTCCAGACCGCGGCGGCGTCTTCGGGAGCCTCGGTCCTCATCGCCCAGGTATGGGCCGAGCGGCCGTGACTAACCGCCTGCGCCCAGAAAAGCCAAGCGCGACCTTTCGGATCCAGCCATATCTCCGGGTCGAATGCGCGCACCGGCCCTAGTCCATCCGGGTCCACGACCATCGCTTCCTGCCACGTCGCCCCGTCATCATCACTCGTGGCGAGCACGATATAGTTATTGTCGTCCTCGCGCGGCGTCGGCCCGGCATACCAGGTCACCCAGAGGCGCCCCCCGGGCGTGACCGCCAGACTGGAGACCATCTGAATGCGGCGCCCCTCCAACGCAGGATACCCCTCATCCCCGGGATGCAAAATCTGTGGCGCGGTCGTCGTGTCAGCCGTCCCGGCGGCCTGACCGGAAAGTGCTACGGCCTCGGGTGGCCAGCTCTTCTTTGCTATCTCGAGCTTCTCTTCGCTCATCCCGAAAGCCTTCAGCACGCCGAGGGCCATCATCTTGTTTCCAGCCGAATTCAGGTGTACACCGTCAACGGTCAGCACCCGTCCGTGCTTGCCTTTCTTATCCTCGTCGGCCATGGCGATGATCGACTGCATGTCGGCGTTCACGTCCGCCAGCAGGCAGTTTTTTTCCTTGGCGAGTGCTCGCAAAAACTCGTTGTAGCCCTCCAGCTTCGTATTGTTCGCATTAGACGGGTCTTCGCCAACCATGGTCGCGGTGAGAATCATCACCTTGATACCCGCAGCCTGACACCGCTCGACCATCTCCGTGACAAGCATTTTATACTCATCGAGTGGAACGCCCCTCGCTCCACGCCAGACATCGTTCACCCCGCAGCTGAGGGTCACCCACGTCGGCTTTCTGCTCAACACGTCGCGATCCAGCCGCTCCTGCATGTGACGTGACATTTGGCCACTAATGCCGGCTG
>CBFGVE010000022.1:0-12943 GCA_965651915.1 uncultured bacterium | reverse complement strand
GCGATGAAGTGCCCACCGCCCCTAGGCGCGGCGGCGCTTGCGCCCGAACAGCTCGAGCTGGGGGTCCTTGAGCAGGTCGTAGTTCTTCACGATCCGCAGCGTCTGCAGCAGGTCGGATTTCTCGTAGTTGTGCTTCACATCGATGCGCTGCATCAGCTCGATCAGCATGGTGCGGAAAAGAATGACGCCGTCGATCCCCTGTCCCCGGATATAGGACAGCGCTTCGCGCTCCAGCTCCCGCGAGGCCGGCAATCCGCTGATGCAGAGGAGCCGTACCTGGGGCGGCCCGCCCAGCACGCGGGCCGATTCCTGAATCGCTTCCTCGGACACGAAGCGGAAAATCTCCGGAGAGGTCGCCAGCACCCCGGGGCTAAAGCGCTCGGTATGCCAGCCCACTACCGCAACCGCCGCGCTGCCCACCCCCACCAGCTCCCGCGAAGTCCAGAGCATCGGCGGATTGGCCAGCGGCTTCCCGGCCCCGGGACGAATAAGCAGCAGGTCGGTCTCCTCCTCGGCCCGCTTGCTCCGCGCGCCCACCTGGTACTTGGTGGGCTGGTGCACCAGGAAACCGAGCGCTTCGAAGTATTCGCGGGCGATGGTCTCGCTAACGGCAGCCATTCCAGGTTTCCTCCAGTTCGCTCTCGGGTATGGCGCACCCGGAGACCGCATGCCCGATACGCTCCGCGAGCACAAATTTGGGCAGGCGGCTCTCGGCCTTCTTGTCCCGGCTCATCGCGTCGCGCAGCGCGGGCCATTCGAGGTCGGGTGCGTGGACCGGCAGGCCGAACGCGCCAAGCAGATGCTCAAGCCGCCCGGCATCCCCCTCGGGCAGGCCCCGCAGCCGTACGGAAAGCCGGGCGGCGAAGACCATGCCGATGGAGATGGCCTCTCCGTGAAGGAACTCCCCGTAGCCCGCCACGTTCTCGATGGCGTGACCCAGGGTGTGGCCAAAGTTCAACAGCGCCCGCACCCCCGCCCGCTCCTCCTCGTCGGCCTTCACCACCTCGGCCTTGATCTCGCAGCAGCGCGCGATCACCGGCTCCAGCAGGCCCGGCGCATCCGGTCCCAGCTCGGCGGCGGAGGCCTCCAGCAGGGTGAACAGGGCCTCGTCGCGGATCACACCGTACTTGATGATCTCGGCCATGCCCGCCGCGAACTCGCGCTGGGGCAAGGTCGCCAGGACTTCGCTATCGGCCAGGACCAGCACCGGCTGGTGGAAGGATCCAATCAAATTTTTACCCTGGGGCAGGTTGATGCCGGTCTTGCCTCCGACCGAGCTGTCCACCATTGCGAGCAGGCTGGTCGGAACCTGCACATAGGGAATGCCCCGGAGGTAGCTTGCCGCCGCATAGCCGGCAAGGTCGCCCACCACGCCGCCGCCGAGGGCGACGATAAAGGCGTGTCGGTCGAGACCGGCCGCGAGCGCGGCATCGTACAGGGCAAAAAGCTGCGCGCCCGACTTGGACGCCTCGCCAGCCGGCACCGCGCAGCGGGCCACCGAGAAACCGGCGGCCTCGAGCGACGCCTCGGCCACCGCGCCATAGAGCGGATCCACATGGCTATCCGACACCAGCAGGCAACTGCGGCCCAGCTTCAGGCCGAGGCATCGGGAGCCTAGCGACTCCAGAAGTCCCTCACCAATATGGATGGCATAGGAGCGTGAACCCAAATCGACTGGAACGGACAAAGGCATGCCGAAGAGAATCCACAATACCCGTCTAAAAACAAGCGCGAAGTGCCCCCACCCAGCGTTCCCATCGACCAGCGCCCCCTGGAACCGCGAGGCTCCGCACTCGCTGCCTATTAAATCTCCGAACAACCCGTCCTTCCCCTACTCTTGCACCTACTCCTTCACTTTAATCTCTGAGGTTCCCCCTCTCCCTCCCGCGGCCCCGGCGTAGTTCTCCAGACGAAGCCTGGCCGCGGGACGGTCGCTCTACCTACTTCGCCTCTTTCCAGCCCGGCACTCCTGTGCTATAGGCTACGCATGAAAACGCTGATCACCGGAGCCCGCGGCCAGCTTGGCCAGATCCTCATGCGCCAGTTCGCTGCCCACGAACCCGTCGGAATCGATCTCCCCGAAATCGACCTCTCCGCACCCTCTTCGGTCAATTCCCTCGCCGCCCTTCAGCCCGGCCTGGTCATTCATGCCGCCGCCATGACCGATGTCGATGGCTGCGCCCGGGATCCCGAACGCGCGATGCGCATCAATGGACAGGGTACCGCGCACGTCGCCGAGGCGTGCCGCCGGACCGGGGCCACGCTGTGCTGCATTTCTACCAACGAGGTGTTCGACGGCACACTCGGCCGCCCCTACCGCGAAGACGACCCCACCAGTCCGGCGAATCCCTACGGGGCCTCCAAACTGGCCGCCGAGCGTGAAGCGACCGCACGGGTCGAGCATCTGTTTATCGTCCGCATCGCCTGGCTGTTCGCACCCGGCGAACGCAACTTTCCTGCCAAGATTATTGAAAAGGCGGACGAACTCGGGCGGCTCAAGGTGGTGGACGACGAGGTTTCGAATCCCACCTATGCACCGCATCTCGCGGAGGCCATCGAGGCCCTGGTGCAGACACGGCGCTATGGCATCTACCATCTGACCAACGAAGGCTTCTGTTCGCGCTTCGCGTTTGCCCGGGCGATACTCGATGCCAGCGGCCGCGGCCATGTTCCCGTTGACCCCATCTCGCTCAGGAATTTCCTGCGGGCCAGCAGCCCGCCTCCCTTCGCTCCGCTCGAAAACGTCCGCGCCGCCGCGCTCGGGATCACGCTGCCGCCTTGGCCGGAGGCGCTGGCACAGTATGTGGCGGAAGGAGCCTGAATCAGCCGAAACGTTGAACTCCCATTACCAAAGCAGCCCAATGAAGCTTAGCATCACACCCGTCCCCCACCTGCCCGACCTGCTGCTCGTCGATCCCCCCTGTTTCGGCGACGCGCGAGGATTTTTCATGGAAATGTATCACCGGCAGCGCTACGCCGACCAGGGGCTGACGGCGGAGTTCGTCCAAGACAATATGTCCCGCTCCCAGCGGGGCACCCTGCGCGGACTGCACTACCAGCTCATCCGGCCCCAAGCCAAGCTCGTCTCGGTGCTCGAGGGTGAAGTCTATGACGTCGCGGTGGACGTGCGGCGAGGCTCGCCGACCTTCGGCAAGTGGCACGGCGAAATCCTCTCCGCCGAGAACCGCCGCCAGCTCTTCATTCCCCAGGGCTTCGCCCACGGGTTCCTCGTCCTCAGCGAAACCGCGCTGTTCTACTACAAGTGCTCCGACTACTACTGCCCCGAGGGCGAGCGGGGCATCCGCTACGACGACCCCCAAATAGGCATTCCCTGGCCCATTCCCGGAGCCCTGCTCTCCGACAAGGACCAGCGCCTTCCCCATCTGGACAAGGCCCCCGCCGAGGACCTGCCCGCGCTATGAATATCGACCTCGCCCAGCTCGACCCCAACCAGGTCTATGCGCTGATGACGCAGACCGTCGTTCCCCGCCCCATCGCCTGGGTGCTGTCGGACAATGGGAACCGCTCGTTCAACCTCGCGCCCTTCTCCTATTTCAACGTCGTGTGCAGCGAGCCTCCGCTGATCATGCTCTCCATCGGCTGGAAGGACGACGAGAACCGCAAGGACACCTGGGTGAACATCGCGGAACGGAACGAGTTTGTCATCCACATCGCCCACACGGGCCTGCTCCCGGAGCTGAACGAAAGCTCCGCCACCCTTCCCCACGGAACCTCGGAACTGGAGCGAACCGGGCTGGGAACAGTCCCGTTTGATGGTTTCCGCCTGCCCCGCCTAGCCCGGGCGCGCATCGCCATGGCCTGCACCCGCTTCGAGCTTCGCGAGCTGGGGGACGAGCGTCAGGGGCTCATTCTGGGAAGAGTTCATTCCATCTATGCCGACGATTCGGTCGCACGCTTCGCCCAGGGACGCTACTACGTGGATGCGGAGAAGCTCGACCCCATCGCCCGCCTGGGGGCGGGCCAGTTCGCCAGCCTGGGGCCTATCGTCCATCTCCGCCGTCCCGGCTAGCCTTCACGCAGCGGATTAGCGCTCCACCCGCTCGAGCAGCACCGTCCGGCTGTAGCCGTGGGTCCGGAAGCCTGCGCGGTCGTTGTCGGGAATCCCGTAGGCCATGAGATGAGCGCCCGACCAGACGCCCAGCTCTTCCTGGTCCCATTCGCTGGCGCGGTAGGAAGCAGCCGGATCCAACCCGCGGAGCCGTGGCGGCGGACGCCGCTGGCCAAAGACCTGGTGATGGCTCAGAATCGAGATTACTGCCTCGCGGCCGTCTGGCGCGAGGGATTGCCAAACCGACCGCCCCAGCTCCTCGATACGTTCGAGGCGGCAAAGGTCACCGAGCTGGACCGTGGGCCGGATGCGCTTGTAGAACGCAATGCGGCGGCGGCACTCGTCCAGCTCCTCCTCCGACAGCTTGGCGATGTCGAGTCCGACTCCAAGCGCGCCCCGCATCGCGCAGTCGAAGCGGGTGGAGAGCGGGGCCACCGCGCCGGTCTGCTCGCTGTGCTCCAAGGTCACCCAGCACTCCATGGTGCGCGGAGGATAGGCCATACTGTAGCCCTCCTGAATGACCATGCGGTGGAAGGCCTCGGAGTTATCGCTAGGCCAGGCCTGGTCGGTGCGCGCGAACACACCCAGATCAACCCGACCTCCCCCACCCGAGCAGCTTTCGAGGGACAGGCCGGGATGGTTGCGGCGAAGCCGGTCCATGAGCCCATAGACAGCCTCGACGTGGCGAAAGGCGACCTCGCCGCCGGCAGACGAGCCAAACTCTATCGCATAGCGGTTCATGTCCCACTTGATGAAATCGATGGGGTGGTTGCTCACCAGCGCATCGAGCTGCTGGTAGATATGCTCGACCACCTCAGAGCGTCCGAAATCGAGCACGAGCTGGTGGCGGCTCTCGGTGCGGGGACGTCCGGGATAGTGGAGCACCCAGTCGGGATGGGCCCGGTAGAGATCGCTGTCCGGGTTCACCATCTCAGGCTCGACCCAGATGCCAAATTTCATTCCGAGGCGGTGCACTTCGCGGATCAGCGGATCGAGTCCGTCGGGAAAAACGTCGGCGGCCACCGTCCAGTCGCCCAACCCCGCGCGGTCGCTGCGCCGCGCGCCGAACCATCCGTCGTCCACACAATACAACTCAACTCCCATTGCGGCGGCACGGCGGGCCAGCTCGACCTGCTGACCCAGACCCAAGTTGAAATAGGTGGCTTCCCAGCTATTGTAGATCACCGGGCGCAGCTCGCTTTGCTGAGATGGGCTGGGCAGCACCCGGTCCCGCGCGAAGCGGTGGAGACGGAGGCTGGCGCCGGACCAGCCGTCGCACGCGTAGCCGAGCACGAAAGGCGGGGTCGCGTGCGCGGCCCCGGGTGCGAGGGTGAGGTCGAAGTGGTCGGCATGGTAGCCACCGAGCACCTTGAGGACGCCGGAAGGATGCCCTTCGAACTCGATCTGCCAGTTGCCGCTGTAGGCCAGCGCGCCGAACCACACATCGCCGTGATCTTCCCAGGCCTGGCCTTCGCGGTTGAGCATAAAGAAAGGATTGGCGGAATGTCCGGTGATCAGCCCACAGCCCTCGGCCACCAGCCTACCGGGTGAAAGCGCATGGCGGACAATTTGAAATTCTCGGCCCCACGACCCGGTCGGGCGCGATACTTCCCAGCGGGCGGTGGGGAGAAAAAGCGACCCGAAACCGAGCTTGTCGATCTGGACCGGGAAGGAGCAGCGGTTTTGGATGCGGACCCAGCGCTCGATGATGTCGTTTCGGGGATCCACGCGGTAGCAGAGGTCGATGCCGAAATCGTAGGCCTCGTCGGCCAGAGCGAGCACCAGGGTCTCGCGCGGCGACGTATCCCGCGTGGGCTGGCCATGGGCGGGGGCACAGCCGGGCTGGGCGTCCTGCTCGATGCAGCATGCGGAAAAGCGGAGCCGGAGGTCGCGCACCGGCAGGTGGGCCGCCTCACCCGCGCGGGGGGCTCCGGGGGGAGGCTCGGGAAAGGCGGCGCGCAGCGCGACCGCCCGGTAGCCCACATCCCCGCACGTGGGGAACTCCCAGGCGGCTCCCTGTAGATCGAAGGAAAAATCGAACTTGATCGGCGTGAGCGGCTGGGCGAGGCCCTCTGCATCCGACGCCGGACAGGCGGGAGCAAAGCCTTCGTGCAGCACATGGCCCTGGTCGTTGACGCGGATGCGCCAGACGGCATGGTTGGTGCGTAGAATGAAGAGGCGCTGGTCTTCGCTAATATGGATCATCGGCGCAGTATAGCCAGCGACCTGTGCCCTGTCTCTTGGAAATGGAGTCGGGGGAGAAAAAGCATCCCTGGCGCGGTTAAGAAGATCGACAAAGACCGAGACAACGATTGGGACGAGGATTAAGGCCCTCTTCGTCCCGATCGTTGTCCCAATCTTCGTCAATTCCTCTCTTTGTCATGCCGCTCACCCGTGCCAGTGGATCCGGTAGAGATCGTGGCGGCGGTCCTTCAGGTTTTGCACCGTGCCGCTGTTGCGGGCCATGCGGATCGATTCGATCCGTAAATCGGCGAAGGCCACCGTCTCCACATTCGGCGTGGTATCTGCCGCGAGGCCGTCGCGGGCAAAGGGGAAATCGCAGGGGGTGATGATACAGCTCTGGGCGTATTGGATGTCCATGTTGGCCACCCGGGGCAGGTTGCCGACATTGCCCGACAGGACCATGTAGCACTGGTTCTCGATGGCCCGAGCCTGGCAGCAGTAGCGCACCCGCAGGTAGCTCTGGCGCTCGTCAGTACAGAAGGGAACGAAGATGATGTTGGCGCCCTGGTCGGCCAGGTGGCGACCCAGCTCGGGGAACTCGCTGTCGTAGCATATCAGCACGCCAATCGGGCCGCAGTCGGTATCGATCACCTTCAGGGCGCTGCCCCCTTCGATATTCCACCAGTAGACTTCGTTTGGGGTGGGATGGATCTTGGACTGCTCGTGAACCGACCCGTCGCGGAGGAAGATATAGCAGATGTTCTCCACCCGTCCATTGGGCATGCGTGTGGGATGGGAGCCCGCGATGAAGTTGATGTTGTAGCGGATCGCCATTTCCCGGAACGACTCCTTGAGCCGGGGGGTGTATTTAGTGAGCGCCTCGATCGATTCCTGGGGAGTAAGCTCCTGGCTTTCGATCGAGAGGAGCTGAAGGGAGAACAGCTCGGGGAACACCACGAAATCCGACTTGTAGTCGGCCGTGACATCGACGAAATACTCCACGAGCCCAAGAAACTCCTCGAACGAGGATACCCGGCGCTGCATATACTGCACCGTCGCCACCCGCACGCTATCGGGGAGGCGTCCACCGTATTTGCGCCCCTTCGCCTGTTCGCCTTCCTGGACGACGGCGGGATTGCGCCAAAGGAGGTGAACCGCGTAGCCCATCGACTGCCGGTCGCTGGGCAAATAGGCGGGGAGCAAGCCGACGACCTCGAACCCGTTGCGAAGCTGGAAGGATAGCACCGGGTCGCGGTGGGTCTTGTCCTCGACTTTAGCGATATAGGCCTCGACGCTCTCGTGGCGCCGGTGCTGGCGGGCGAGCGTGGGAAGACGCCCGCCGAACACGATCCCCTTCAGGCGCCATTCCTGGCACAGCTTCTTGCGCTCGTTGTAGAGACGCTGACCGATGCGAAAGCTGCGGTAGTCCGGATCGACGCACACCTCCATGCCATACAGGTAATCGCCATTGGGGTCGTGCCGCGAGGCATAGCCGCCGCCGGTGATCTCGGTCCAGGTGTGGGGCCGCAGGGCACTGTCGCCGCCGATGATGAAGGTGGCACAGTAGCCGATGACCCGCTCGTCGTGGAGCACCACGAACTGGCCCTCGGGAAAGTGGTTGATCTGACCGATGATCATAGCCTCGGTGTATCCGCTCAGCTCCGCGTCCCGGTAGACCCGGGTGGAGAGGTCCACGATCGCCCCGGCGTCGGCGGGCGTGGCATTGCGAATGGTCATGGGCGCCTTGCCCGGGAACTCGCGGCGGTTCGTTTTCATGGGGGCTCCTTTCGTTGCCCAACCTTACCATGAAGCAGGGGTATTGCCTACCTTCGGTTGGCGTGGGCGATGGCGCGGCGGGCGTCGCGCTCGGAGTCACGGCGTTTGAGGTCCTCCCGGCGGTCCTCGTGCTGCTTGCCCTTGCCCAGCCCCAGCTCGATCTTGGCCCGGCCGTGCTTGAAGTAGAGCTGGAGTGGTACGAGCGTGAAGCCCTTCTCGGCGGTGAGGCCGATCAGGCGGTGGATCTCCCGCTTGTGCAGCAGGAGCTTGCGCGGGCGCACCGGGTCGTGGTTGTGGATGTTGCCGTGGTCGTAGGGAAGAATGTGCACCCCATAGAGGATGACCTCCTCCTTCTCGATGCGCGCATAGCCCTCGCCAATGCTGGCCTTGCCTTGGCGGATCGACTTGACCTCGGTCCCGCGAAGCTCGATGCCTGTTTCGAGGGTGTCGACAATGGTGTAGTCGTGGCGGGCCTTGCGGTTGGTCGCCGCGACCAGATGGCCGCCGGACTTGGCTTCAGCGGCCGCCATGGCTGACCGGCCCTACAGCGAAATAACGTTCGAGCCCGGCGTGTAGGCGGGCGGAGGCGTAAAGCTCACCTCGGCGGTCAACTTCCCCTCGGCGATTTCCTTGAGCGCGATGTCCACCTTCTGCATCCGGTTGTTGTCGGGCTTCACCAGGGGACGGTGCCCGGCAATGAGCTGGCGGACGCGGCGGGCCACCACGTTGATGAGGAGGGGCACGTTGGGAATCCGCTCTTTGGCGGCGTCAAGATAGTTGGTCGAATTCATAGGTGAAAGTCCTTCCGGGGATCAAAAGGGGGGGACTGTACGCGAAACCCAGGGCAAAAGTCAACCGACAACCCAAAAAATCATCCCACCAACCGAAGTCGCCCATTTCAAAAGGGATAGCTCGAATCTGCGGCTCTGCACCCAGGCCGGAGCCAAGGGCAACCTGGCCGCCGATGCCTACCACGCCGCGCTCGCCATCGAGAACGGTGCAGAACGGATCTCCACCGACCTCGATTTCGCACCGTGCTCGGGCCTGAAGTGGCGGCACCCGTTGGACTAGAGGTCGAAGCGGTCGGCGTTCATCACCTTTACCCAAGCCGCGACGAAGTCGTTCACGAACTTCTCCCGCGCATCGGCTGCGGCGTAAACCTCGGCCAGCGCCCGCAGGATGGAGTTGGACCCAAACACCAGATCGACCCGGGTACCTGTCCACTTAATCTTGACGGTCGCCCGGTCACGGCCCTGGTAGAGCTCCTGGTCCGCCGATTCGGGCTGCCACTCGGTACCCATGTCGAGCAGGTTGACGAAGAAATCGGGGGTTAAAGCGCCCGGCTTGTCGGTGAAAACGCCATGCTTTGCCCCCCCGTGGTTGGCGCCGAGAACCCGAAGCCCCCCCACCAGCACGGTCATTTCGGGGGCGGTGAGGCCCAGCAACTGCGCCCGGTCGACGAGCAGATGCTCGGCCGGGACGCTGTAGGACTTCTTGAGGTAGTTGCGGAATCCATCGGCCTCGGGTTCGAGCACGGCGAAGGATTCGACATCGGTCTGCTCCTGCACGGCGTCGGTACGGCCGGGGGCGAAGGGCACCTCGACCGGAGTGCCGGCCGCCTGGGCCGCCTGTTCAACTGCGGCGCTACCTCCTAGCACGATCAGATCGGCGAGGGATACCTTCTTTCCTCCGGGAGCTGAGTCGTTGAAGGCTTTCTGAACGCCTTCGAGAACCCCGAGTACGCGAGCGAGCCGGGCGGGCTCATTGGCCTCCCAATCGCGCTGGGGGGCTAGCCGAATGCGGGCGCCGTTGGCCCCGCCCCGGCGGTCCGAGCCGCGGAAGGTGGAGGCGGACGCCCAGGCAGTGAATACCAGGTCGGAAACCGAAAGCCCCGAGGCGAGAATCTGCTTCTTGATCGCGGCGACATCGGCCGCGTTGATTGGTGCGTAGTCGGCGGTGGGGATGGGATCCTGCCAGATAAGATCCTCGGTCGGCACCTCGGAACCTAGGTAGCAGGCGCGCGGCCCCATGTCGCGGTGGGTAAGCTTGAACCAGGCGCGGGCAAAGGCGTCGGCAAAGGACTGGGGGTCCTGGTGGAAGCGTCGGGATATGGGCTCGTAGATAGGGTCGAAGCGCAGGGCGAGGTCGGCCGTGGTCATCATGGGCCGATGCTTCTTCGAAGGATCGTGGGCATCCGGCACCATGTCCTGCTCGGGGACGTTCATCGCCAGCCACTGATAGGCGCCGGCCGGACTCTTCACCAGCTCCCAGTCGTAGCCGAAAAGGGTATCGAAATAGCTATTGTCCCACTGGGTAGGCGTGGGCGTCCAGGCCCCCTCGATGCCGCTGGTGGTGGTATCCACCCCCTTGCCGGTGCCGAAGCGGTTCTTCCAGCCCAGCCCCATTTCTTCAAGGGGTGCCGCCTCCGGCTCGGGACCGACCAGCTTAGGATCGCCCGCGCCATGGCACTTGCCGAAGGTGTGGCCGCCGGCGACCAGCGCCACGGTTTCCTCGTCGTTCATCGCCATGCGGGCGAAGGTCTCGCGGATGTCGCGGCCTGATGCCACCGGGTCGGGGTTTCCGTGCGGCCCTTCGGGATTCACATAGATGAGACCCATCTGCACGGCGGCGAGGGGGTTTTCCAGCTCGCGGTCGCCCTGGTAGCGCTTATCGCCCAGCCATTCCGCCTCCGGACCCCAGTAGATGTCCTGCTCGGGCTCCCAAACGTCGGCGCGTCCCCCGCCGAATCCGAAGGTTTTGAGCCCCATGGATTCGAGGGCGACGTTGCCCGCGAGAATCATCAGGTCGGCCCAGGAGATCTGCCGGCCATACTTCTGTTTGATCGGCCAGAGCAGGCGGCGGGCCTTGTCGAGATTCCCATTGTCGGGCCAGCTATTGAGCGGGGCGAAGCGCTGGGTTCCGGTGGAGCCGCCGCCGCGGCCATCCGCCGTGCGGTAGGTGCCCGCGCTGTGCCAGGCCATGCGGATGAACAGCGGGCCGTAGTGCCCGAAATCGGCTGGCCACCAGTCCTGGCTGTCGGTCATCAGGGCGTGGAGATCCCGCTTGAGAGCCGCGAGGTCGAGCTTCTTGAACTCCTCGGCGTAATCGAAACCCTGACCCATGGGGTTGGAAAGGGAGGGATGCTGGTGCAGGATGTTGAGGTTGAGCTGGTTGGGCCACCAGTCGAGGTTGGACCGGCTGCCCTGGGTGGTGTTCTGGCGCGCGCCATGCATGACCGGACACTTGCCGGCGTTCTCACGGGAATTTCCGCTCATTACAATCTCCAGGTGGGGTGAGCTTCAGCGAACTATCAAAAGGCGAATGCGGCATTCACGGTAGCCACGCCCCGGAAAAAGTCAAATGAAAAGGATACCGGCCTCAAACCAGAACGGGGGCCTGCAATCCGGCTGCCAAGGCAAGGGCGTGCTGCCGGCGGTCAAAGGTCAGGAACTCCGCGAGCCCCAAGACCAACGCGGCCGCGACATGTAAGATATCGAGTGACCGAGTGCCGAGTGCTTCCGAGTGAAGGGCGCTGAGTCGCTCCGCTTCAATCGTCAGATCCATCAGTGGCGTATTCGCATGAACGAGCACGTTCGACGCCAGATCGGCCAGCATGGCGTTTAGCGAAGCGTCGCGTTGCGCCGGTTCGATTTCCTTTCTAAAGACCCTCAATCGAAACGCATTTCGGAATTCCACCTGGTGCAGCCAAATGAACGGCAGCGGAAGACTTTGCCGCTTGATTCGAGCTACCGCCGCTACGGTATGCGCATCCGGCGCATACAGGGAGCATAGAAACCCCGTATCGGCATACGCCCTCACCGCTCACCGCGGGATTCGGATACAAGGTCGGTGGCCGTGACTGGCAACATCTTGTCCCCATAGGCCATCCGAATTCTGGCTAGAAAATCCGGCTTTGCGGTCCGCCGCGGGCGTTTTGGCGGAGAGAGGACAGCCACTGGCACTCCGCGTCGCTGAACTTCCACCGACTCGCCGCCAGCGAGCAATCCCAGCACAGCCGTTGTATCGTGCCTGAGTGATCGAATCGTGGTTGTCTTCATGTGTGACACATTACTGTGACACATTAGGTAGTGTCAACTTCAAAGGGCAAAAAAACGGGGGCGTCCCTTTCGGGACGCCCCCGTCTAATCGGGGTCGATTAGTACATGTCGCCCATGTCGGGAGCGCCACCGGGGGCGGCGGGCTTCTCCTTCTCGGGCAGCTCGGTGATCATGCACTCGGTGGTGAGCAGCAGGGACGCGATGGAGGTCGCGTTCTGCAGCGCGGTGCGGGTCACCTTGGTCGGGTCGATGATACCGGCCTTGAACATGTCCACGTAGGTGTCGGTGGCGACGTCGTAGCCGGTGGCACCCTTGCTCTTCTTCACTTCCTGGACGACGATGGAGCCTTCGAGGCCGGCATTGTCCACGAGCTGGCGAAGCGGGGCTTCGCAGGCGCGGCGGACGATCTCGACGCCGATGTTCTCATCGCCTTCGAGGCTGAACTTCTCGAGGGCGGACTGGCAGCGGATGAGGGCCACACCGCCACCGGGGACGATGCCTTCCTCGACGGCGGCACGGGTGGCGTGCAGCGCGTCCTCGACGCGGGCCTTCTTCTCCTTCATTTCGGTTTCGGTCGCGGCACCAACGTTGATGACCGCCACGCCGCCGGCCAGCTTGGCCAGGCGCTCCTGGAGCTTCTCGCGGTCGTAGTCGCTGGTCGTGCCGTCGATCTCGTTCTTGATCGCCTCGATGCGACCCTTGATCTTCCGCTCGTCGCCGGCGCCTTCGATGATGGTCGTGTTGTCCTTGTCGGAGCTGACCTTCTTGGCGCGACCGAGCTGGGAGAGCTCGACGTTCTCGAGCTTGATGCCGAGCTCCTCGAAGATCGCGGTGCCGCCGGTCACGACGGCGATGT
>CBFGVE010000021.1:0-13382 GCA_965651915.1 uncultured bacterium | reverse complement strand
CGGACGGGGAACGCTAGGGCTGGGAGCGGACGCGGAAGAAGCGCTGGGTGGCTGTTGCATCCTGGGGCAGGGTGTGGCGTTGGTTGCCGGGGGTATAAACCGCGTTGGTCGCAGTCTGCCAGGCGCCGGTCGGACTGTGCGCCCATTCGAGTACCAGGGACCCCAGGCCGTTGGTTCCCCCGCCGATCTGGGTGTCGATGATCCAGTCGCTGCCGCTTTGGCCCACGAAGGTGTTGAGCAGCGACAGGGGGGCCTCGGTCGCGTTCACCACCAGGTAGCCGGCGTAGGGAAAGGTGTAGCCGTTGAGCTGGGTCGCCAGACTTAGAAGGTACTCGCCCTCCGTTTCAGGGCAGAAGAGGTAGCTCAAACCTGAAACGGGGTAGATCGCCGCTCCCTCAAGTTCATTCATTCCGTCCAGCGCGATGTCGTCAATAAATACCCCATAGTTGGAGTCCGTGGCACCATAGTAGGAATTCCCAACCTCAAGGACAAAGCGTAGTCGCGCTACCTCAAACCGGAATGAAGAGAGATCGACCTCGGTACTGATCCAGCCGGGATCCCATGAGGGGGAGGGCGGACCATTCACGCCCCAAGCCCGGTGCCACGACGCCCCATTGTTCGTGGAAATATCGGTGCCTAAGACATTGCCCGGAGTCATCCATCGCCGCCGGTATTTAAAGGATAACGTGGCGTTCTCTCTGACAAAGAAGGAACCCTCGAGTTCGAAGGATTGGCCGGTGGCACTTGGAAAGGCGAGGTGGAAGGCTCGGCTACCGGTCGCGGCGAAGGAGTTGGTGATGAGCGAATAGCTGGTTGAAGTGCCGTCGACAATACGCGGAGCGGGACTTTCTTCGGCTCCCTCCATCCGGGGGCTGGTGGACAGGGCCTGCACCCGCACCAGATGCTGGGTCCCTCCTTCCAGGTTGTCCCAGCTATATTCGGTTGCTGAGCCAATCACCGCCTGGGTAGGACCGTATACCTGGGATTGGAGGCCGAAGTCGTAGGGGTCGAACACGGTCACGGCATAGCTGTAGACCGATGAAGCAACACCGATGACGTTGGATATGGTCACGTAATACGTCGTATCTTGGGCAGGCATCTCGCCGGTCCACCCGACGGGTTCCCACACGATGGTGCGGTCGCCAATGCCCAGCGCGCCGCGATCTATGACGGAGACCGGCAGGTTGGTGCCGTTGACAATCATCGTCACCGTGGCGGCGCTGAACGTGTTTGAAGTGGCGCTGGACATTCCGAAAGACCAGCGGGGATAGACCACGGGGTGGGGGACGTAGCCTTCGGGTGGCCAGGCGATGGTCACCGGGGTGGGCGGTGCGGGGTTGAAGTCGCCAATCACCCATATGGCAGACGCCCCTCCGTTGGTTCCTTGCATGGGGACTCCCCCATTGCCCATTTCCTGTGCACGGGAGAACAGCAGCCAGCGCCGATGACCGACCGCCGTATTGCCGGCTCCGGCATCCTGCATCTGGCCGTCGATGGTGGGGGGGCCGGTGTAGTCGTAGTAACCTCGGGAAAGATTCGCGGCCCCGGCCGCATCGAAGCCGTCCTGGGTCCAGCAGGGCAGGGTGTTGGTGGGGCTGTGGGAGAGGAGGTTGTTCCGCGACATAATGAGCGCTGCCTTCTGCGATTTGGCATTTTTGGTCGCGTCTAGCGTGATGTCGGCGTTGAGACCCGCCATTGCCCGGAAGTAGTTGATGCGGCGGAGCACGTCGTCGTGGAAGTCCTGGGATACGGTGCCCTCGTCGCAGTTCTCGGTGTCGCCGGTCCAGTTCATGCGGTCGAGGAAGCCTTCCGATGCGAGGTATGCGGTATGGTAGAAGGCGAGGGATTCGTAGCGGGAGAAGCGGTTGACGCTGAGGCCGCTGGGCGGGCTGAAGGCCAGCATGGGGCCTGCGTGCTCCTCATGCTGTACGGTATGGGCCTCGATTTCTTCGGGCGACAGGGCTACGGCGGCAACCGCTTGTTCCGCGAGGGGGCTAGAGAGCAGGACGAGAACGGGGGTGAGGAAGACTAGGCGCAATCGATTCATGCATGCAAATACACCCCAACCGAATCAAGTTGTCTAGAGCTTGGCGCGAGATGGTCGCCGCCACAACAACGTGCTGCGAGAGGGCTTGCCTCCGGCAGCAAAACGGATAGAGTACCGGACGTGCTGCCCAAAGGCGGTGTTGCCAGGCCTCCGTAGCTCAGCAGGATAGAGCATCGGATTTCTAATCCGAGGGTCGCAGGTTCGAGCCCTGCCGGGGGCGCCAGCACCAATCGGTGTACTGTGTGTCTATCGGAATTTTATGAAAGCGCCTTTTTAGGTTTCGCCTCCGGTTCGTCTGAGAATTGCTGGAAATCCATACAATAAAGCGGGAAAGGCGTGTGGGACTTGGTCGTTCCAACCGGGTATACACCGGCAGTAGAAGCTTTTACTCTCAGGTAATTCTCCGGTTGGTTGCCGGAAACCGAGTCCCAAGAAAAGGAGATACCCCATGCGTTTCGTCTCCCCTGTTTATCGATCCTTGGCCGCAGTTGCAGCGGTGCTGGCATTCGCCCGGCCTTCCTCGGCTGGTGAGCTGTCTACCGGCCTCTTGTACCACAGCAATCTCAGCCGGGCGTCGGCGTCGGGCGACGAGGAGTCGGATACCTTCTGGCTGGCCGGGATGGCCCATGGACGCCAGTGGCTGCCTGCCCGCGACTGGCGGCTGGATGCATCGTTGAGTGCCGCCAGTGAGGTCGCGTTTGAATTCTCTGATTTCAATCAGCTTGCGCTGGGGGCGGAAAGTGGCGCCACCTACAAGTGGGGTCTGGGTCCCCAGGCTCCCCGGTTCCGGGTGGGGGTAGCGCTCGCCCAGCAGTGGTTCGATGATGCCGACCGCTCCCGCTGGGCCCTGCGACCCAGCCTCCAGGCGTTCAAGCGCGTACATGATCGCGTCGAGCTTGAGGCTTTCTACCACTTCGATCAAGAGGAGGCCCGCGAGGATCTGCATAGTTCCGACGCCCATACATTGGGCCTAGGCGGAATGGTCGAGGTCGGGGACCGCTGGACCCTTCACGCCAGCTACCGGTACCGCGATGGCGATGTCGTATCCTACAGCGAGAACCCGCCCGACTACCTGATGGAGCTGGCCGACCGGTCGGATATGGACGCAGACACCTTCGGCCGCCCGCTCACCGCCTACCGCATCGAGGCGCAAAGCCACAGCATTGAACTGGGCTTCGTCTGCCAGCTTTCCTCCGCTGTTCATGCCGGGGCGAGCTATGGATGGACGCAGACCGAACGGGGACCACTGTCCTATGACATGTCGGTGGTGCAGTTCAGCGTGGGAGCCCAATACTAAGATGCCAAGGACGTTGCCGCTTGGGTTGGTTCTGGTGGGCGCATGCCTTTCGGCAGGTCTCGCGCAGGCCTCCGACCCAGTTGTCGAGGTCCGCGACGCCGAGGGGAACCCGGTCCGCGATGCGGTGGTGAGCCTCGTGGTGGAGCGTGTCGCGACCAACTTCCCCCCCGAACGGATGAAGGCCGACATTGTTCAGATCGACCAGGAATTCAGTCCGCTCGTCACGGTCGTGCCGGTAGGCGCCACGGTGCGCTTCCCCAACCGGGATGCGGTGGGCCATCACGTCTATTCCTTCTCTGAGCCGCGCAAGTTCGACCTCCCTCTCTATGCCGGCGAGGAGGCCCCGGAAATCGTGTTCGACCAGCCGGGCGTTGTTACTCTCGGTTGCAACATCCACGACTGGATGCGAGCCTATGTCGTGGTGGCCGATTCGCCCTGGTATGCGATTACCGGGGAGGATGGGCGGGCCGTGCTTCGGGATCTGCCCGAAGGCAGTAGCAGTCTGCGGGTCTGGCATCCGCGCCTCCGGGGCGCTCCCGTAACGGTGGCGCTCGGCGAAGCCGGCTCCGAGATTGTCCAGGCGAAGCTGACCCTGCGCCCAGCGTTGCGCGCGCGCCGTGGTTCCGGCGGCACCCGAGGGGGAGGCTACCGCTAGTGTCCGCTCTGGCAAAGAGGCGTGTGCCCCATGCGTTTTCGTGATCGCTTGCTGATCGTGCTGCTGCTTCTCCTCGCATCTGTGCTTGGAGCGAACTACCTCGTGGTGCGCCAGGCGAACCTGGCTCAGGCCCAGCGCAACATCCACGACGATCTCCGCGTCGGTGCACTCATTTTTGAAGAGGTGCTTAAAGGGCGACTGGCTCAGCTTAGCCAGGGTGCGCGCCTCATGTCCGATGACTGGGCCTTCCGTCGGCTGTTCGGCGAAACGACGGACTTCCAGGATCCACTCCAGCACCGGACCCTGGTTTCGGGACTCTACAACTATGCGCACCGGCTGCGCCACGCCGATTTCCTGCTGCTGGTTTCCCTCGAGGGCAAGGTGCTGGCGGATACGGCCCATCCTGAAACGGCCAGCCTGCCCGATTTCGCTTTCGCGTCCCTGCTCGCATCTGCCGATGAATCCGAGGACTTCAGCGCCACCGAGTTCGCCCTGTTCGATGGGCGTCCATCGCTGTTGCTGGCGGTCCCGATTTTGATCCCCGAGCCCGAGGGCTGGATCGTAGTGGGCTTCGCGGTGGACGATGCGCTGGCTGAGCAGTTCAAGCGACTCTCCGGGCTGGAAGTCTCCTTTGCCCACCTGGCTCAGGGAGACTGGAAGCTCTCCGCGTCCACCCACACCTCTGAATACCGGCGGCTTCTCGCCGATTCGCTTTCCGGCGAGGCGTCCCACGATGTGTTCCGGATTGGGGTGAGGGGCTCCACGTGGGTCAGTCTCTGGCACGAAGTCGGTGGCGATAGCCGGATGCGCTGCCTCCTGCAGCGCGACCTGCACCGGGAGCTGCAGCCCTATCGGCGCCTCGAGCGCACGCTCCTGCTGCTGACCGCCTGTGCCCTTGTGCTATCAGCCGGCGCGGCGGCCTGGCTGGCCGCCGGGATCAGCCGTCCGGTCTCGGACCTCACGCTGGGCGCATCGCGCATCGAGCGCGGAATCTACCGCGAGCCCGTGCCGGTGCACGGCAGCGACGAACTGGGAAAACTGGCCACTGCATTCAATAAAATGGCGCTGGGACTTGAGGAGCGCGACCGGGTGAGGGATCTGCTGGGCAAGGCGGTGTCTCCGGAAATTGCCACCGAACTGCTGCGCCGTCCGCCCGCTCTCGGCGGCGAGGAGCGTGAGGTTACGGTTTTGTTCACCGATCTGCGGGGCTTCACCAGTCTGAGCGAAAGCGTGTCGCCGACCGAACTGGTCACTGTGCTCAATGCGTACTTCACGCTCATCACCGGGGTCATCGAGTCCCACGGCGGCATCGTCGACAAATACATTGGCGACGCGGTGATGGCGGTTTTCGGCGCACCGCTGGATCGAGCCGACCACGCGGCACGCGGGGTAGCGTGTGCCCATGCGCTGTACGCCGCGCTGGAGCAGTGGAACGCCGGGCGCACGGCCAAGGGGTTTAGCCCGCTGCACACCCCCATGGGCCTTGCGACCGGCATCGTCGTGGCTGGCAACATCGGATCCGAATCACGCCACAACTATACGGTCATGGGCGATGCGGCCAATCTCGCGGCCCGGCTGCAGGATCTAACCAAGGAGCAGGGAGTGTCGTGCCTGGTGTCCGCCGAAACCGCCGAAGCCGCCCGGAGGGCGGGGTACGCCTTCCGGGCGATGGGAACCCTTGCGGTGCGGGGCCGCTCCGAGCCGATGGCGGTGTTCACTCTAGCTCCAGGCCCGTGCCCGGCGACTCCCGTCTAGAACCCGTAGGCGATCCGGAGCTGGTCTTCGGTTGGGCGAGAAGGATAGACCTCGCCTCGCGGGCCCCGGTACTGTCCATAGCCAACTTTCGCAAGGCTCACCGGGGTGTAGGAGCCGTTGCTGTTGTGGATCATGATCGTTTCTGCGCTGTTCGCGCTCTCCAGTGCGTCGAGGCGGTGGCGCACCTGGTCCTGGCCCTGCCCGTACTGCTGGCCGACCCAGGCTCCCGAGGCCGCTCCGATCGCCGCGCCAAGCACCTGGTTCTTGCCGTCGCCTATGTTGTTGCCGACGATCCCTCCGAGAGCGCCGCCCAATATCGCGCCGGCGATCGTGGATTGGGTTTCGGATGGACGGGCTTGGTACTGCGGCGATGCGCAGCCGACGAGGCTGGTTCCGATGGCGGCGGCAGCGGCAATGCGTAGGATGGTCTTCATGGCGGACTCCTTTCAGGTTGCTTCTGACCGTGAGACGTCAGCGCCCGAAATAAATTCACGGCGTTGCATGCGCGAATCGCCACGTTGCAGCGCCGCAACGCTTTCGACCCTTCGGTGAAAATATCAAGCCGTGCGGGAAATGAGCGCGACCGAATTAGTTCGAACTATGGAGCCAATGCGAATCGTTTGCACCGGGTGGTTTTCATGTGTAAACCGTTTTAGGACAATCGGTAGTGTAAATATCCTAACATTGACCAAGCCTTCTGGTTGACTTTCGCATCCGGGGGCAAGGCGTATTGGCACGCGCCCTGCACTAGATGACGGACGCAGCGTGACGTACAAGCCGCAGATGTTAAATAAAACCTCCCCTCACGCTTATCCAGCATCTTGCGGCCAAAGCCGGGCGGCTTGTACGTTGCGCTGCTTTTTTTGCGCTTGCCCCGCTTGCGGCCTCTGGTAGTGTTTTTCCTTTTTCGCACAATGGGAACCACCGCCATGCAGCATCTCGCCTCCTTAGACGACTGGACTATCGGGCAGCTTGACCAAGTTCTCCGGCTCGCCGCCTCGATGAAGGCCCGGCCAGGCGACTACCGCGACATGATGAAGCAGCGCACGCTGCTCATGATTTTCGAGAAGCCCAGCCTCCGCACCCGCGTCTCCTTCGAAACCGGCATGACCCAGATGGGGGGGCATGCGATCTACTACGACATGTCCACCTCGCCCATGGGCAAGGGCAAGGAAACGATCGAGGACAGCATCCGGGTGATCAGCCGCTATGTCGATCTCGTGATGGCCCGGCTATTCAGCCACGACGACCTGGTCAAAATGATCGAGTACACTAGCGTCCCGGTCATCAACGCCCTCACCGACCTTTCCCATCCCTGCCAAATCCTCGCCGATCTCCTGACCATCCAGGAACATCGCGGATCCCTCAAAGGTCTTACCCTCACGTTCATGGGCGACGGCAACAACAACGTGACCCACTCGCTGATGATCGGCGGAGCGATGTCGGGTATGCACGTGCGTGTAGGATGTCCCGAGGGCCCAGAGTTTTCTCCTCTTCCCGAAGTTTGCGAGCGGGCCGCCGGGCTGGCTGGCGAAACCGGGGGCAGCGTGAAAGTCTGCCACGATCCGCTTGCGGCGGCCCGCGGTGCCGATGTGGTCTACACCGATTCCTGGATGAGCTACCATATCCCGCCAGACAAGCTTGAGGAGCGGGTGCGGGTGTTCAGTCCCTACCAGGTGAATGCGGCTTTAATGCAGGTCGCTTCCGCCCAGGCCATCTTTATGAACTGCCTGCCCGCTATCCGAGGCTACGAGCAGACCGCTGAGGTGATCGATGGTCCCCAGTCGGTGGTGTTCGACCAGGCGGAGAACCGCCTGCATGCCCAGAAGGCGGTTATGGTCAGCCTGCTTAAGGCGCGGGGCGTGCTCTGAGCGTCAATATGCGCATTCTCGTCGTGAAGCAGAGCAGCCTGGGAGACCTTTTCCACGCGCTCCCCGCCGTCCACGCACTGAAGCGCCACTACCAGGCCCCGGTGGATTGGGTCGTCAATGACGAGTATGTCCCCCTCGTCCAGTGTTTCACCGATGTGGACCGGATCATTCCCTTTCCCCGCCGCACGCCCTTCCGCCGGGCGGGGGGCTTTCTCGCCGAGCTGCGCCGCGAGCGCTATGATCTCGGGGTAGATCTCCAAGGACTGCTCAAGAGCGCGGCGGTTCTTCGCCTCGCACGGGTTGAGCGGCGGGTTGGCCCGTCCAATGTGCGCGAGGGCGCCGGACTGCTCTACACCGAACACGCCTCGGGCCTGGCCGGGGTGCGCCACGCCGTGGAAGTCGCCCTCGACGTGCCCCGCCACCTGGGAATCGACGGGGGTGACGTTCGCTTTCCGGTCGCGTTTCCCAAGGTGGAGATCGATACCCCGCGCCCCCGCGTCGCCTTCGTTCCCTGCTCTCGCTGGGAGGCCAAGAACTGGGCTCCCGAGCGATTCGCCGAGTTGGGCCGCCACCTGCAGGACGAATTCGGCGCGACCATTTTTCTCTGCGGCGGGGCCAAGGACCACGCGACGTGCGACCGCATCGCGGATGCGCTGGACGACGACCGGTGCAGCAATCTCGCAGGCTCCACTGGGCTTATCGAACTGGGGGGGCTGCTCGCCGAGATGGACCTGGTGGTCACGGTGGATTCCGGCCCCATGCATATGGCCTCGGCGCTGGGGGTTCCGGTGCTTGCGATTTTCGGGGCGACCGATCCCCGCCGAACCGGACCCTTTGGTCCGCAGCACCGGGTGGCCATGGCTCCCGACCTTGCGGAAGCCCCCGATCTGGCCCGCTCGTTCAAAAAATCGCGACACCGCGCCGCCTGGGATCTGCCGGTCGGCTCGGTACTCGCGACCGCCCGGGCAATGCTGGGCTCATGATCGAGTTTTCCAGAGTCAAGAAGCAGCACGGCCCGCAGATCATCCTCAGCGAGGCCTCGTTTCTCATTACCCGGGGCGAGCGAGTCGGCCTGGTCGGGCCGAACGGAGCTGGGAAGAGCACCATTTTCCAGATCATCACCGGGGCTGAACCCACCGATGGCGGCGACGTCACTCTGCCGCGAGAAATCCGCCTCGGCTACCTGCGGCAGCAGCTAAATGCCCATGCCATCAACGAGAGCGTGCTGGAATACGCCTGCCGGGCGATTCCCGAGCTAGACCGGCTGCACGACCAGATTGTCGCGTTGGAGCACGATCTGCCCAGTCTAGCGGGGGAGGCCCGGCAGAAGGCGCTGGATCGGCTGGGCAATTTGCAGCACGACTTCGAGCACCTTGGCGGCTACGAGATGCAGGCCCGCGCAGAATCGGCCCTCCACGGCCTGGGCTTCAAAGAATCGGACTTCATCCGTCCCTTCCAGTCGTTCAGCGGAGGCTGGCAGATGCGTGCTGAACTGGTCCGCACCCTGATTGGTCGTCCCGATGTGCTGCTGCTCGACGAACCGTCCAACTACCTCGACCTGCCCGCCGTGGAATGGCTCCAGCGTTTTCTCCGGGAGTTCCCGGGAACTCTGCTGCTGATCTCCCACGACCGCTACCTGCTGCAGACGCTGACCAATGTCACCATCGAGATCGTCCAGGGCCGGGTCACCCGCTACGCGGGGGGCTTCGACTACTACCTGCGCGAACGCGAGAGCCGCCTTCAGCAGATGCTCTCCGCCAAGGCGAACCAGGACCGCAAGCGCGAGCAGACCGAGCGCTTTATCGACCGCTTCCGCGCCCAGGCTACCAAGGCGCGGCAGGTGCAGAGCCGGGTTAAGCTGCTCGACAAGATGGAGGTCATCGAGGCTCCCCCCGAGGCCCCCGATGTCACCCTCATCCGCATTCCGCCGCCTCCGCATTCTGGTGCAGAGATGCTCCGGCTCGAAGACGCGGGCCTGAGCTACGATGGCACCCGCTTCGTGCTGCGCGGCATCAGCCTCACTATCCAGCGCGGCGACAAGACGGCCGTGGTTGGCTACAACGGCATGGGCAAGACGACCTTGCTGCGCATGATGGCAGGCATCCGCGAGCCCACCGAGGGCCGCCGGGTGCTGGGCCACCAGGTCGTCGTGGGCTACCAGTCGCAGGAATTCGCCGACACCATGCCGCCCGAGGCCAGCGTCTACCGCATTGTGGCCGAAGCGGCGGGAGGGCAGATTCCCGAAAAGCAGATCCGCACCATTCTGGGTAGCTTCGGCTTCAGTGGCGACGCAGTTACCAAGCCCTGCTCGGTGCTTAGCGGCGGCGAGAAAATCCGCCTCGCTTTTGCCCGCATCTTCGTTCGCCCGCCCAACCTGCTCGTGCTCGACGAGCCAACGACCCACCTCGATCTCCAGGGCCGCGAGGCGTTGGAGCACGCGCTGACGCAGTACAAGGGGACGGTCTGCCTGGTCAGCCACGATGTGACCTTCGTCCGCCGCGTAGCCACCTCCATCCTCGCGGTGCAGGACGGGAAGATCGAGCGCTACCATGGCGACTACGACTACTACCGCGAGAAGCTCGCCGCCGCTCCGCCGCCGGCAGCGGCGGCAGGCACTTCGCGCGAAGCCGCTCCCGACGTCAAGAAGCAGGCCCGCAAGGACCGTGCGGAGCAGCGGGAGGAGCGGCGCCGCCAGTCGAGCCAGTTGAAAAAGCAGCTTCGCGCGGCGGAGACGGCCATCGAGAAGCTGGAGGCCGAGCAGGCCGGTCTCACGGAGCAGATGGCGGGCGGTGGTCCGCAGGTAAACTTTGCCGCGATCAACCGCCGCCTCTACGAAATCGGCATCGAACTCGAAAAGGCCACCCGGTCCTGGGAGCAGGCCGGCCTAGCCCTGGAATCGCTGGAGGAGTAGGGGGCCGCAACCCAATGCGGCCCGCCGCCGTAGGCTGCTCCCGGAGGGGAGGGGGAAAGCGCGGATGGGGAGGGGCTTGTGGCGGGATCAACCCAGGTTCCAATACTCGGACAATCGCCCCGCAGAAAAGTCCAAGCCTAGGGCTTTGCGTAACAACCTGAAAACAAGAATTTTATATGAAAACGCATGCCGCCAGACTGGGCGGGATGGTCGCCTGTGGGAGATCGTGGCCCGGGGTGGACATTCCGGGAGGGCTTGGCCCGAAATTCCTTGGTTTTCCGCGTTTGGGCCTTGCTCTGCCTTGAGCGCCTGTGCTAGTTTGCTCGGCTTTTGCGGGGTGTTTCCCGGGAAAACATCCTGCATCCGAGCGGGCGCGAGTGCGCCCGGCCGGCCTAATGAGAACACCAACCAAGTATCCCGAAAGAAATAACCAGGCACCATGGAACAAACCAAAAAGCAAGTGATCTTCGACCCCGCCAGCTTCGGAACCGAGCAGGATGCTGAACTGGTCAAGATGTACGAAGACACCCTCAAGGATTTCAGCGAAGGTTCGATCGTAGTCGGTCGTGTGCTGGAACTCCGCAAGAACGACGTCCTCATCGACATCGGTTACAAGTCCGAGGGCATCGTCCCGATTGCAGAATTTGACAAGCAGCCCGACGTCGCCGTGGGCGATGCTGTAGAAGTGCTGCTCGAGCGCCTCGAAGACGACGAAGGCATGGTCGTGGTCAGCAAGAAGCGCGCCGAGCTGCAGCGCAACTGGGACCGCGTGGTTTCCGAGCACGGCGAGAACAGCATCATTCGCGGTGTCGTCAAGGCCCGCGTCAAGGGCGGCCTCATCGTCGATATCGGCGTGGATGCGTTCCTGCCTGGCTCCCAGGTCGATGTGGTGCCGGTCCGTAATCCGGACGACTACATTGGCAACGAGTACGACTTCAAGCTTCTTAAGATCAACACCGAGCGCCGCAATATTGTGCTTTCCCGCCGCGAGCTGCTCGAGGACCAGCGCCGCACCCAGAAGAAGGAACTCCTCCAGGAGATCCAGGTGGGCCAGCGCCGCACCGGTATCGTCAAGAACATCACCGACTTCGGTGCGTTCGTCGACCTCAACGGCATGGATGGTCTCCTGCACATCACCGACATGAGCTGGGGCCGCATCAACCATCCCAGCGAGATGCTGAGCATTGGCGACCCGGTCGAGGTGGTCGTGCTCGACGTCAATATGGAGCGCGAGCGCATTTCGCTCGGTCTTAAGCAGAAGGACGACAATCCCTGGGATGGCATCGATGGCCGCTACCCGGTGGGCACCCGTATCCGAGGCAAAGTGGTCAACCTCATGCCCTACGGTGCGTTCGTCGAGATCGAGCCAGGCGTTGAAGGTATGGTCCACGTTTCCGAGATGTCGTGGACGAAGCGGGTCGTGCGCGCCTCCGATGCGCTTAGCATCGGCGACGAAGTCGACGCGGTTATCCTCAGCATCAACAAGGACGACCACAAGATCTCGCTAGGCATGCGCCAGACTGAATCCAACCCGTGGGAGCAGGCGCAGGAGAAGTACCCGATCGGTGCCCGTGTATCCGGCAAGGTTCGCAACTTCACCTCCTACGGCGCGTTCGTCGAGCTGGAGGAAGGCATCGACGGCATGATCCACGTGTCCGACATGTCTTGGGTCAAGAAGATCAATCACCCCTCCGAAGTCCTTCAGAAGGGCCAGGAAGTCGAGTGCGTGGTCCTCGAAGTCGATGCGGGCAGCCAGCGCATCAGCCTCGGTCTCAAGCAGGCTCAGGAAGATCCGTGGGCCAGCCTCGCCGCCAAGTACAAGGTCGGCCAGCTCGTCAAGGGCAAGGTCACCAAGCTCACCACCTTCGGCGGCTTTGTGGAGCTTGAAGAGGGAATCGATGGCCTGGTCCACATCAGCCAGATCAGCGACGACCGCATCCAGAACGTCAAGGATGCACTCAAGCCCGGCATGGAAGTCGAGGCCCGCGTCATCAAGATCGACATCGGCGAGCGCCGCATCGGTCTGAGCATGAAGGCGGCCAAGATTCCCGACGAGGAATTCGAGATCGACGACGACATGCTCCAGGGGCTGCGTCCGGGCGAAGACCTGGTCGACCTCGCCGGTGCCTTCGACGAAGCCTTCAGTGGCCTCGAAGTATCCACCGAGGAATGGCACCCCGGCGACAAGTAAGCCGATTCTGGTTAAACCACCCACCAAAAAGCCCCGGGCCGGAAACGGCCCGGGGCTTTTTTTGCTTCAGTGCGAGTAGCGCCTAAAAATGGAAGAGAACCACCATCAGGTAAATTTCTGGCCGTCCGGCGCCTTCGGTGGAGCCTGCCTTCCGCCACGATTATGGGCTTTCCTTTCATTTGGTTCCCCTGCTAGTGTAAGCAGCTACCTGTTTCCCGACCCGGCTTTGGTGGCCGGTGGAGTTCCGACGAACAAGGAGTTTTAGACCATGGCAATTATCGGCCCCGAAGAAATTCTCAAGCTTCTCCCGCATCGCTATCCTATCCTGATGGTGGACAAGGTGATCGAAATGGAGGAGAAGCGAATTGTTGGCATCAAGAACGTCACCCAGGTGGAGCCCGTATTCCAGGGTCACTTCCCTGGCAATCCGATCATGCCCGGCGTTCTTCAGCTCGAGGCGATGGCTCAGGTCGGGGGCATTCTCATGAACAGTCTGCCAGGGCGGGAGGGAGAGATTGCCTATTTCCTCGCGGTGGACAACGCCCGGTTTCGCCGCATCATCCGCCCTGGCGACGTTATGCGAATCGAGGTCGAAATTCAGCGCGTCCGCCTGAATATCTGCCAGGTGCATGGCACGGTGACCAGATCGGAAGAG
>CBFGVE010000020.1:0-13800 GCA_965651915.1 uncultured bacterium | reverse complement strand
CGCTGCCTACAAGCTGACCGACAAGTCGGCCCGTGCCAATGCCCTCAACGAAGCAGGTCGTATTGCCCGAGCACTACAGAGCATATTCGATCAGTCCTATAAACCGATTGAGGTGGTGGTAGTCGACGACGGATCGACCGACGACACTCCGAATGTTCTGCGCTCCTATTCGGACCGCATCAAGCTGATCACTACCCGGAATCAGGGAGTGTCAGCGGCAAGAAATACTGCACTCGATGTATTAAAGGGAAAGTACTGGGCGAATCTGGATGCGGATAATCGATACAGCCCACATTTCGTGCAGAGAATGGTGGAGCTATTGGAATCAAGGGATGGATCGCAGTATGCGTGCGCCTATTGCCAGCGAACCTCGGTCAATGAGCAGGGCGATATAGTTCGACGTACCATCTTTCCTCCGTTCGATTTGTCCCTTCTCAAGGTGCGTAGCTATATCGACGCGAACTGCTGCATGTACCGTCGTGAAGCGGTGGCCACGATGCGCTTTGATCCTGATTTTTCCATCTGGGAAGACTATGAGTTCGCTCTGAGGATAGCGCTGTCCGGTGGACGCTTTATTCTACTTGACGATAGTCTTGTGGAGTATGCGATCCGCGCTTCCAGCGCCAGCGGGAAGGGACGGAAAACCTACCGGCAGCGCGAAGCGATGAATGGACTGCTGGCAAAGCATGGCTATCAGTACACCCGCGCGGAACGAAGATTGCTGAGGCAAAGCGTTTCGCGAAAAATTCGGCTTTGCATCGTACAAAATCGAAGTAAAGACGCCAGATTAGCCAGCCGTCTCAACGACTTGGTTAGATGGTTTCGAGAGGGCGGATCGGGCATCGAAACCCTAATGCAGCTCTACTACACGCTTGCACCATCGCATTTTTATCGCCGCAATCCCGACTCCACCCCCAAATTCTCGGTATGAGCCGCCGCGTCCATTACCTGTTTAGACCGCATCCGTTGCGGCCTTCAATGGTTCAAATGGAGCCTCCTCCTCCGGGTGATCGACAGCAACTCTACGGCTACGACGAATTGCGAAGTCGCGGTTGGCACGTCACGTCAAACATGGCGGGAAAGTGGGTTCCCGGCCGATGGTTCTACCAGCTAGGTCGACTGCTTGATGCCGCTACATGGAAGCTTGGTGGTCGAGGAGGGGACTACGGCTCGGTTCTCGCAGCGCTGCGTTACCGTTCAGACTATGATTTGCTATTTTCTTCGGTCGATTCAGCAGGTCTTCCACTCATCGCACTGAACCGTTGGTTAAAATTTAACGTTCCCATCGTCTATGCCAGCATCGGTTTGCTTGAACGTATGGATACGCTTTCACCGCGTGGAAGGGCCTGGTATCGGCGCGCTTTGTCCAATACCGACTGTGTAATCGCCTATGGGTGGGAGGAGTCGGAGCGACTGCGTGCATGGCTTTCCGAGTCCCCAAATGGTCCCCCGGTTCATTTTGTTCCCTATGGGGTGGATCCGCGCCTGAATGAATTGGAATTGGGTGACGTAAAGGCTCCGGTCGATGTGGTCTCGGTCGGAGGCGATCCACAGAGGGACTTTCCATTGTTGTTGGATATCGCCAGAAGGCATCCTAATTGGTCCTTCAGTGTGGTTGCCTCAGATCTTCACCGTTCAACCCTAGCCGATCCGCCCGTCAATGTGACGGTTCGATTCAACACCACGCTGCGCGATACGCTTTCTCTGATAGCCCAGGCTCGTGTGGTGGCGCTGCCGGTTCTGGAGAATACCTATTCCGGGGCCACCACTACTTTGCTGCAAGCGATGAGCTTAGCGAAGCCGGTGGTAGTAAGCCGGACCGGTGCCATTCGCCAGGGATACGGACTTATGCATGGGGTGAATGCACTACTTCCCGAGCCTTCGGACATGGCCGCTTTTGAATCATCGATTCAAGCGCTTCTCGGCGACAGCGACCTGTGCATTCGCCTTGGCCGGCAGGCTTCCGACCATGTTCGATCCAGTTTGTCGTGGACCACCTTCGGCGACACGCTTGACCGGATCTTCCGCGATGTGTTGGCTTCCCCAAGGAAAACCCACGCAGCATCCTTTTCCCGCCAATCTAACAGCAAAGGTGCCACATGATAAGCGACCGCATTCCCCCTCGATGGTTGGCCTTCGCCCGGCGTATGCTGGTTAATACCGGTCGACGACGGTTCCCCGAGATGGAGCCCAGGAGGTGGTCGAACACTACCCTCAGGAAAATATCACCACTGTTCACTGGCGATGTCGTAAACGTTTCGGGCTGGAAGGATCAGGACAAGCAGGGCGGGACATATAAAACCTATTTCACCTCCGCCAACCGGTATTCCATAACCAATTACTGGGGCACTAGCGCGCCCGATGATGGTATAGAGGGGTCGCTATTCTTGGACCTGACTGGCGAGCTGCCCCCCGAGCTTGAGAAAAGCCACGACGTGGCATTCTGCCACACGGTACTCGAACATGTGGCGGATATCGAGGCCTCGTTCCGCAATCTAGCCCGCATTACCCGCGACGTGCTGATTGTTATCGTCCCGTTTATGCAGGATGAGCATTTTTCGCCAGGCTTGTACGGCGACTATTGGCGTTTTACGCCGCATGGCCTTTCCCGGCTGTTTGAGATCAACGGGATGACCACCGTTTCTATGCAGTACAACAGCAATCCGTGGTACCCCATCTACCTGCTGGGCGTGGGCGCGTTTAATCCCGAGCGATGGAAGGACCGCATGCCGGCTCCCTACCCGGAGTCACAGCGCGCGGGCAAAGAAGTGTATAACGCCCCGGGAACGATCTGGTTCTAGCAATGAACATCCAAATTTGCGAACCCGAACTGATACAGCGGAGAGGCTTCAGCGGCTTCTACACGTATTTCCTGTCGGCCCTGGTCCAGTATGCGGGCGCCCGTCCCTCCAACGAGCCTAGGCCGCTCCCCCGGGTCACCCAACCCCGGCAGCACGAGAGCGCATGGATCCGCTGCGACGGACACTGGATCTTTTTCGATATGAGCGATCACGCCCAGCTTTTCGACATCGAAGCCCTCAGGCTTTGCAGCGTGTACTTCAAGGCAAACCTCCACCGGGGCCTGGCCTCCAAGGTGCTCGGAAAGAAGGGGGCAGGGGAGCATGCCGAAAAGCTTGTGCCCTTCCTTTTCTTCGCCGATGGCCTAGGCCGGTTTAATCTCGACTATCTCACCCGGTCGCTTTTGGGCCGAGCCAAGCCGAAAGAAGATGTTTGCCACGTGGTTGGCGTCTACCGCAATGAGGTGCGCGACGGAGGGCAATCTCCGTTTGAAAACCCGGAGATTCCCATAGATCCTGGCAACTACCACTTCTGGATTCGCTGGCACACCCAGGCCGCGCTGAAAAAGGCAGGCATCCAAGGCACCTACCGCCTGACCAGCCGCGCGGATTCGCGGTTGGAGGATGACATCACCGTCCACCCCAACCTCAGCCGCCTCGCCTTTTCCCGCTGCATGCAGGATGCGCGGCTTACGATTGTGAACACCTTGCCCCATGCCCTGCTCCCGTGGAAGGCGACCGAGAGCTTCACCTTGGGCCGTCCCATCCTCGTCGAACGAAAACCGCTCACCGAATGCCCGGAGCCTTTTCGGTTGAGCGAGGGCATACACTTTCTGGAGATGTTCCCGGGAGCGGGCGAGTTCGACGACCTGGCCGGGCTGGACGACCCCGCAAGCTACCGCGTCCTTTATCGCTTTACCCCGCAGCAGTTCGAGTTGCGGGCGCACTGGCTTCGCGAGATGCTTCGTGATCATGACCGGCTCGCCAATATGGGCGAGGCATGCCGGAAGCTAGCCAGAATTAGCTATGCAAAACCCCGGGTGGCCGACTACATTCGCGAAAGCGTTTCCCGCCTCATCCACTAGTTCCTGCCATGTTCAGATTTTTCTCCAAGGCTGATATTTCGTTCTTCCATGATTTCGTCCCCCCTCCCAATGGCGGCGGACATCAGTTCATGCGCGCCCTCTGGACCGAACTCGAAGCTCTGGGCTGGCGCATGGAGAACAACCGGATTTCCCGCACCACGCGTTGCTGCCTCTTCAATTCCTACAACTTCAACTTCAAGCGGCTTCTGCGATCTCGGCGTTCATCCTGCCGCATGGTGCACCGGGTGGACGGTCCCCTGTGTGTGTACCGGGGCAGCGACGACGGAACCGACCGCAAGATCTGGAAACTCAACCGCCGCGTGGCCCACGCCACCATTTTCCAGTCGGCCTTCAGCATGGATAAGCACCGCGAGCTTGGATTCGACTACGTGAACCCAACCATTATTCCCAATGCGGTTGATCCCTACCTTTTCCACGCGCGGGATCGCGATCCTTTCGATTCCTCAAAGCGTATCCGGCTTGTATCCACCAGTTGGTCGGACAATCCCAACAAGGGTGCGGCAATCTATCAATGGCTGGATCAGCATCTGGATTGGAGTCGGTACGAGTATACCTTCATCGGTCGCATGCCAGTTTCCCTAAACAACATCAAGGTCCTCCCCCCGGCCCCGTCAGCCGAGGTGTCGGCGCTGCTGCGCCAAAGCGATGTCTATATTACCGGCAGCCGCCATGATCCCTGCTCCAATTCTCTCGTCGAAGCTCTCTCCTGCGGCCTGCCCGCCATCTACCTCAACAGTGGCGGGCACCCCGAGATCGCTGGCGAGGCTGGTGAACCTTTCGACTCCGCCGAGGAAGTTCCTGCGCTGCTGGACAAGATCGCAGGTGACTATGCCGCCTACGTTTCCCGAATCAGCGTGCCTTCGATTGCCGATGTTGCCCGGCGCTATCTCCACGTCATGGGGCTCGACAGCTAGCCATGGCCACTCTCCGGCAAGCCATTCACTATCATGGTGCCCAGCAGGCCGCACGGCTGCTCGCGCCCGCCGCGCGGCGCTGGCGTCCCTACTCCAGAGTGCTTGTCGCCCGCGACTATGCCGGGTGGACCCTCGATGTGGACGCCCTTTTGGTAATGGACCTTTGCCGGAAGTTGAACCAGCCGGCCTCTTCCGGTGCCTGGGCGTCGGTCTGCTCCCCCCAGGCCATTTTCCACGTGGACCAGTTTGTCCTTCTCAATCCGCCCGACTGGGGTAGGCACCGGGTCGCCATCGCCTACTACCACGGAATGCCCGGAACGGGCTTTCCCGAATTCGACGACATGTTTAAAAGCCTGATGAGCCTTCGCGACCGGATCCATTGCCTCCAGGTTAGCCATGTCGCCATGCGGGATTTCCTGGCAGGCGAAGGTTTTCCAGCACACAAGCTGCACCTTATCCCCATCGCCGTGCATGCCGGCTGGTTCAGACCTCCTTCGTCTGGAGAGCGGGAGCGCCTACGTCGGAAGCTAGGTTTTCCTGAAGAGGCGTTGGTGGTGGGGTCTTTCCAGAAAGATGGAACGGGGTGGGGCGAGGGAAACTCGCCGAAGGCCATCAAGGGCCCCGACGTTTTTATTGGTGCCGTAAGCCGGCTCAAACGCGAGTTCGACAATCTGCATGTGCTGCTCACCGGACCGTCCCGCGGCTACGTGAAGAACGAGCTTGATAAAATCGGTGTTCCCTACCGCCACGTGCAGTTGAAGCGCTACCGCGACATCGCCGCCATGTACCACGCGCTCGACCTCTATATCGTATCCTCCCGCCAGGAGGGTGGGCCGAAGGCCGTGCTTGAATCGATGGCTTCAGGCGTTCCTCTGGTGTCTACCAAGGTCGGACAGGCCACAGATTTAATCCGCCACGATGAAAACGCCTGTCTTGCCGATGTCGAAGACGTGGAGTCTATTGCCCACAGCGCCAGACGAATTCTAAGCGATCCCACTTTTGCAGATGGGCTCCGCCAAGCGGGGCTCGCCACGGCGGCCAAGAATTCGTTCGATGCACAGCTTCCCCTGTGGCGCAGACTTTTCACTGAATTGGTGGATGCCCGATGAGCTATGCGGAACCAGCAGGTAAGCCACTCTGGCGCCGGGCGCTGAGTCCCCTCGGCAAACGCCTCCATGAAACTCGGCTAGCTCTCAATGATCACCGGGCCGTTCGGAAGGCTCGACAACTGGTAAAGGCTCCTGAGCCTTCGCACCGCGATATTCGACTATGCTATTTGCACTATGCTTTCCCACGCAATCCTGCTTCCTTTGGTATCGGCGGCGGCGGCGCGGTTAAGTATCTCTGGCTTGAGAATAAATTCCCCCACGGATTTCCGGCGTGCGATGCGCTCTACGGCGTGAGCAGCGCCTGCCATCACCGCGCCTTGGTTGCTTTCGAATGCGCGTCCGCCGCGGGAATTCCAATCATCTGGAATCAGAATGGGGCCTACTTTCCCGACAGCTATCCGCCGGACGTCATGCGCGAAGGCAACGAGCGCATGGCCGCGCTGTTCCACCGCGCTGACTATGTGCTTTATCAGAGCGAATTCGCCCGGCAGTCCTCCTGGCACTTTCTCGGTGAACGGACCGGCCCGGGCGAGGTTCTCCACAACGCCATCGACACCGAAGTACTCACACCCCGGAAAGAGCTTCGCCGCCCGGGTATCGTCCTTTTGGCTGCGGGATCCCATGAGGATGCCTACCGCCTGCCGCTCGCGATTCAAACCTTCGTCCTCGCCCGGCAGCGGATTCCCGAACTTCGCCTGCACATCGCCGGGCGCATTCCCCAAGACCAGTACGAGCACGTTCACCAGCTCATTGCCGATTCGGGATATTCAGCCGATGTGCATATATCTGGACCATACAAGCCATCCGATGCTCCGCTGGTCTACAATCAGGCCCATATCCTCCTCCACACGAAGTACTGCGACGAGTGCCCCTCGGTGGTGATTGAAGCGATGGCCTGTGGCCTGCCTGTGGTCCATTCGGCCACCGGAGGTACGTCAGAGCTTGTCGGGGATGCGGGCTATGGAATTCAGGCGCCAGTCGACTGGGGCACCCCGCGTTACCCGGGTGCCGAGGAACTGGCTGCCGGCGTCCAGGCGGTGGTGCAGCGCTACGAAGAACTTAGCGCCCTAGCCCGGTCTCGCGTTCAAGAACGGTTCGATCTCCGCCCGTGGCTCGCCCGTCACGAGCAGGTGATCCGGGAGTGGATTGAGAGGAAGTCTTCATGATACGTCTCGGCATAGTTGGTTGCGGCTCGGTTGCTCAGCAGTACCACATGCCGGCCGCCATGGAGCTGCCCCAATTCTCGCTCGCCGGTCTGTCCGACGTACAGGCTGCTTTACTCGGCAAGCTGGCTTCCCAGTATCAGATCGGTCAATCGGTTGCCGACTACCGCGAATTGACCGAACTCGATGCGGTTCTCATCGCAAGTCCCCATTCGCTGCACTATCCCATGGCCTGCCACTTCCTGGAGCGCGGGATTCATGTGCTAGTAGAAAAGCCCATGGTGCTAACCAGCGTCGAAGCGACCCGGGGGATCGAACTGGCCGCGGCGCACGGATGTGTTTTCGCGGTCGGCGTTTTCCGCCGCTACTATCCAATCTCATCCCTCGTGAGGCGATTGCTGTCAAGTCGCTGGCTTGGCATGTTGATGTCCATCGACGCCGAGGAGGGCAGCGTCTACGACTGGGAGCTTCAGTCCCGGTTTCTGCTCGACCGCAAGCTGGCAGGTGGCGGTGTGCTGATGGATACCGGCAGCCACCTGCTTGACCGCATACTCTGGTGGATGGAGGGTGCCGAAGTCGGTGAAGTTGACTGCGCAACCGATTCCCTCGACGCGGTAGAGGCTGATGCCGAGATCCGCTTCGACCTCAAATGGGGTGGAGGGACTGTCGCCGTGAAAGCCGCAATGAGCCGGATCCGGACGCTGCGCAACACCATCCAGTTGAACTGCGAACACGGAACCATCGAGCTGGGATCGAACGCCCCCGATGGACTGTGGATCACCGATCACCGCCTTGGGAACGCCTCGCGCGTGTGGATGCAGTGCGGTGCTCCCGAGGCCGAGCCGCCCGCTCCGGTACTGTATTTCAAGCACCAGCTAGAAGACTTTTCCCGGGCAATCTCCCAGAAGATTGAACCCCTAAATTCCGCCGCGAGCAATGTGCCCTGTGTGAACCTAATCGAGCGCTGCTACGGCCAGCAGCGGCTGAGTCAGCCTGCTTGGCAAGCTCCATACGCGAACCGAACCGGAGGGCGGACGTGAAAGTGTTGGTCACCGGTGCGACCGGTTTTCTCGGGGGCCGGCTCGTGGAGTGCATGCTCGGCGACCCGCGTTTCGACCTTGTCGCTATGGCACACCGACCTGGCCGCGCGGTACGCCTCGTCCGCCATCAGGTGGCCATCGCATGGGCCGACTTGCTAGACCCCAGCCAACTTGCCCCGGCGCTTGTCGGTGTAGACGCCGTCGTCCATTGCGCCTACGGCGCCGACGCCAATGCCGAACGCGCTGTTACCGTCGATGGCACCCGCAACATGGCCCTCGCAGCCGAACGCGCCGGTGTGCGCACCTTTGTCCACATCAGCACCATCGCGGTACATTCTTATTGTCCAAGCAGCCTCGTGTCCGAGAATTCCCCCTTGCAGAAAACGGGAGACGCCTATTGCGACGCCAAGATCGCAGCCGAAGAAGCCGTCCGCAGTATCCGTCCCGATGCGGTTGTCCTGAGAATGGGGAATATTTATGGGCCTTTCTCCGCACCTTGGACCGTCCGCCCATTGAACCATTTGCGCGAAGGTCGGATCTGCCTAGTCGATGGGGGAGAGCATCCGTCGAACATGGTATACGTGGATAATGCGGTGGACACCATTCTCCGTGCGTTGCTCGCCGACAAGGCAAGAGGAGAAACATTGTTCGTTGTGGACGACGTGATCCTCTGGCGTGGGCTGTATGACGCCTACGCCGACTGGCTCGGCTGTGGCTCGCCCCGCTCCGCAGATTTCGCCTCCATCCGTCGCATGATCGCGCCTCGCCTTCATGAGCGGGTAGGGGCCTTTCTTAGCGGCGTTTCGTCAGGCATTCTGCTGCCCACGTTCCGCTACGCGGCATTCCGTGCCGCAGTCTCGCCTCAGCTTGGCCCGCTGCTTTCCCGCATGTGGCAGGCCGTTCCGCCTCGCCTCCGCTATCGGATCGTCGGCGACCCACTCGGGCGCTCCGTGCCTGCCGCCTCGGCGGTGGCCGTCGATGCATCCGCCACGCTGTACCCGCCAGCGGGGCTGCTGGCCGCCTACGCCTGCAAGGTGGGGTTCAGCAACGCGAAAATGCGCGATGTGCTCGGCCCCGGCCCTGCGGTGG
Source organism: uncultured bacterium (assembly GCA_965651915.1). Classification (GTDB taxonomy): domain Bacteria; phylum Verrucomicrobiota; class Kiritimatiellia; order CBFGVE01; family CBFGVE01; genus CBFGVE01. The sequence continues at coordinate 4,581 of CBFGVE010000020.1, read as the reverse complement.
ATGCCGGAACTGCGCTTCGGCTTACCCGCGAGTGGGCCGAGTGGGCCCGCCTTGTACCTTCTTCCAGCGCGAACTGAACGTCCATGCCTCCGGCAGTCACAGTTCTTTTGCCCGTCCACAATGCATCGGCCTTTGTTCGGCAGGCGGTGGAAAGCATTTTGAGCCAGACTTTCGCCGATTTCGAGCTGCTGGCGATCGACGACGCCTCCGAAGACGACAGTTTGCCGATTCTTCAGAGCTTCACTGACCCCCGCTTGCGTATCATCGCCTCGTCGGAACGGAAGAAGCTTGCGGGCGTGCTCAATCGCGGAATAGCCGAATCCCGCGCTCCGCTGATCGCGCGGATGGATGCCGACGACGTATGCCATCCTGAGCGCCTGGCCCGCCAAATCGATTTTCTGCACCGGCATCCCGAAATCGATATCGTTGGCACCAGCATCCGAACCTTCGGTGGACACAAAGCCGAAAGCCAGTGCTACCCGCTGTCGCCCGAATCGGTTCGCGCCTTTTCCCTATTCCACTGCCCCTTCGCCCATCCCACCGTGGTCATTCGCCGGGATGCATTGGCCCTTCAGGATCCCTTCTATGACGTATCGTTTAATCCGAGTGAGGACTACGAGCTGTGGAGCCGCTTGCTTTCCAGCCACCAGGGAGCCAATCTTCACCAAGCGCTGCTTTCCTATCGTATTCACGCCTCCAGCATGACCCAGTCTGACTGGACCCGCATGGATGAGCAGGCGGCTCGTATCCAGCAGCCCATGCTTGCCGCCTTGGGCGCAGACTCCTCCGAGTCCTCCTCTCGCCGCCACCGGGCCTGGGCCATGGGACGCATCGATCCCAGTCTGCCAGCGCTGCGCGAGGCGGAGCAGTGGTTCTTGCGCCTACTTGACCTCAATCATTCGTCCTCGCTATACGATGCCCGCGCATTTTCCGCAGTAGTGTCCGACATTTGGTTCACGCTCGCGATGCGATGCAACACCCTCGGATGGCCAGCGTGGAGAATGTTCACCGGGTCCCGGCTAGCCCGCTCGCCCAATCGCCTGCGCCATTCCTTCATCCTTGGACTGTCCATCATGCGTCAATCCATCCGTTCCCGCAGCCATGCGCGTCCTTCATCTCAGCACCTTTGACCGCCTGGGTGGGGCTGCCCGCACCATGCTCGAACTTTGCGCTTCGCTCCGCGAAATCGGAATCGATGCCGAAGCACTTGTTCAGCAGAAGTCGGTTTCCGAAGAATGGGTGCGTGAACATCGCGGGCTCATCCCTCCATCCAAAGCTGGCTATCTACAAATGGCCGACACCTGGCCGCTCTGGTTCTACCGGAACAAGACGGCGATGCACTGGAGTTGTGGCCGCATCGGGGCGCGGGTGACTCGCGAATTTCAATCCGCGAAGCCCGATATAACCCATCTCCACTGGACTGGTCGCGGATTTTTAGGGGTCCGGGAGATCGCTAGCCTGCCCGGGCCTATCGTCTGGACCCTGCACGACTCCTGGGCGTTCACCGGCGGCTGCCATGTGCCCTATGACTGTACCCGCTATCGGGAGCGCTGCGGTGCCTGTCCGCAGCTCGGTTCGACGCACGACGCCGATATCACCCGGAGAACCTGGGCCTTGAAACAGAAGAAATGGGCGGCGTCCAAGTTCACCCTGGCCTGCCCAAGCCATTGGCTAGCCAGTGCTGCACGCAGCAGCACGCTTATGCGCGACCAGCGTATTGAGGTGATCCCCAACGGCGTGGATGCGCAGACGTTTCGTCCCGTATCCCCTGCCGAGGCCCGCTCAAAGCTGGACCTGAATCCCGAGACGCCCTACATTCTGTTCGGCGCCATGCATGCGGCAGTGGATCAGAACAAGGGACTTCACCTGCTGTTCGAAGCAATTGCCCGCACCCCAAAACTGAATGCCCTCGGCGCCGAGCTGCTGGTCTTTGGCGTACATCGCGTAGAGGCGCTTGACACATGTCCCATTCCCGTTCGCTCCATGGGAATAGTTGAAGACTCGGAAAAACTGGCCCAAATCTACAGCGCGGCCGATGTAATGGCTGTTCCCTCGATGCTAGAGAATTTTCCCAACACCATTCTGGAATCTATGGCCTGCGGAACGCCTGTGGTCGCGTTCTCGGCGGGCGGAATTCCAGACATCATCGATCATCGGGAAAATGGCTTTCTCGCCGATCCCTACAGCACCGAGCAGTTCGTCCTAGGTCTACAGGAGCTGCTCGCAAATTCCTCGGCCTTTGGCCAGGCTGCCCGGCGCAAAATCGAATCCGCGCTAACCCGCCAGCGCATGGCCGCGCGCTATTCGGCTCTCTACCAGGAACTGGTATCGCAATGATGCCACGCATCTCCGTAGTCATTCCCACCCGGAACAGCGACGGCACGCTAGCGGCGGCCATCGACAGCGTTCTCCAGCATGGGGAAGGGGAGGTCGAACTTCTCCTGTGCGACGCCTGCTCGACCGACCGCACCCTTGAAGTGATCGAAGGCTATGGGTCCCGCATCGCCTGGTGGGTCAGCGAGCCCGACCGGGGCATCTACGACGCCATGAACAAGGCGGTTGCCCACGCCCGGGGGAGCTGGTTGTACTTTTTGGGATCGGATGACCAGGTGCGTCCAGAGTTTGCCCAGGCTCTCTCCTGCCTCCTCGATCCCTCCACGCTGTACTACGGCGATGTCTGGCTTTCCGGATCCCGGCGGTCGTATGGCCAGGCATTTGGCGCGCGCGATCTGGCCCGCACGAACATTTGCCACCAGGCCATTTTCTACCCCCGTATCGCCTTTGAAGATCGCGGCTACGATCTGAAGTACCCCCTGCTCGCGGACTGGGCATTCAATATGGCCTGCTGGACCGATCCGCGCATTCGCTTCGACTACCTCGGCCTTTGCATAGCCCAGTTCAACGATGCTTCCGGACTTTCCTCGACGCGTAACGATGTCGCTTTCATTGCCGACTATCCCAGGCTTCTCCGCCAGCACTTCCGCCTGCGCGACTGCTGGTGGCCCCTCTCGGTCAGCCTTCTCTCGCGGACTATGCGGCGGCTACTCAATCGCCCGGTGCCACCGCACCGTGCCCGACCGGGGTTGAAGCCGTGAGCGAGAACACGTCCGCTAACCGCCTGGCTTGGGCCACCCTCCTGCTGCTTGGTGCGCTTTGGGTCGTCCACGCCCTGATGTCGCTGCGATTCCGCTTAGCTACCGCATTGGAGCCAGCGGCTCTGGGCTATCTCGTTGTTACGATCGGCATGCTGGCCACATTGATGCTATTCATCCTTTTGGCTGGCGCATTCCGCCGCGAACTTACATCCTTAGCCCCGCGCGTTGTTTGGGTGGCCTCCACCTTGGTCACTTTGCTTGTCGCGTTCGGAACCCTGGCCCGCTACCGCCTCATGCAGACGCATGCGGTGTCCAGCGACTATGGCGACATGCTCCCTCTAATCGCCTCCGCCTGCGACGCGCTGCTCAATGGTTCATTTCCATACACGGCCCATCACGTTCCCTGGGAGCTGCCATTAACCTTTCCTCCGGGGCTTTGGCTTCCCTATTTGCCATTCCACGCGGTGGGTATTGAACTCCGTTGGACGGGCCTGCTCGCCGTCGTTGCTCTGATGGCGCTTCCCCTAGCCTTGAGAGCTGCTAAAGGTTCTACCCCAACTCTGGCCACCGCGCTCGGACTCCTCCCGCTCGCCATAGCCCCCGCCTGGGTTGACTTCACCATCCAGGGCCACACCCAGATTCTATGGCTGTGGACCGCTCTATTCGCCTTGTTCATCGTGCTCGAAAGGCCCCGTGTCGCCGCACTCTTTCTCGGCATCCTCCTGGCTTCCCGCCAGACCATGCTTGTCGCGGTGCTGCCCTTCGCTCTTTGGGTGCTGCACACCCGGGGCTGGCGCGAGTGGATTCCCTGCGCGCTGGCGGGCGGCCTGCCGCTTGCGCTGTTGATCGGACCCTTCGCGCTGGTCGATGCCGACGCCGTCCTGTTCGAGCCACTTCGCCATTACGGAAGGCTCGCCGAATACGAACGCATGAGGGGTAGCACCGGCTACCTGGCCGAAACTCTCGGCTTCGCCTACCTCTTCAATTCACTGTCGATCCATGGGCTGTTGGCGCCCATCCGGGTGGCGATCATGGCAGGCATGGGCGCTGTGGCATGGCGATTCGCCCGCACCCCAGCCGGTCTTCTCGTTCTTCTCGGGATCGGAGGCTTCCTCTTCAACGCGTTCACGCCCATTCCCTGGTTCTACATCTATGCTCCCTCGTTCGTGCTGCTGGCGTTCTCGCTGGCTGCGACCAGTCGGCCCGCTCAAGCTCCCGAAAGGCCTCTAGACACGCCATGAACCCGCAGCTCGGCATTGCCATTCCCACCTATAAGCGCCCCGACCAGCTCCGTCTCTGCATCGAATCGGTGGTTGCCGCCGCTGCGCCGTTCGATGTGCCGGTTTTCATCGCCGATGACTCGTGCGACTCGACGAATGCCGAGCTGCGCACGTGGTCGGAGTCCTACTATCCCCACATCCGCTGGTCCACCAACGCGAAGAACCTGGGCATCGACGGCAACATCCTGAACTCGGCCGACCAGTGT
>CBFGVE010000019.1:0-13874 GCA_965651915.1 uncultured bacterium | reverse complement strand
CCCACGCTTGCGCGTCTGGCGCTGCACATCTGGAAGGCGAATATCCCGCTGATGATCCAGTTTTCTCGCACCGGCGGACCTAACCGCCGTCTCACCATGTATGGCCGCCAGATGAGCGCCTTCTTTTTCCAGTATCCCGAGCTGGCGCAACGCGACTATCTGCTCCGGCAGCGCCGCCGCACCCTTGAGGACCACACCCGGCTCGCTATCCATCCGGACGGCAGCGACCAGATTTTCGCGCTGCCCTACTACGACCATTTCTACACGACTCCACGAATGGACCTCGCCGAGTTGAAGGGCCTGCCCGAGGCCGCCTGGCTCACCGATCAGTGGGAACGGGAGCTGGGCCGCACCCAGAATCTGGTGGGCTCCTACATGCTGCGCGCCTTGGACCCAGGGGGGCGGCAGCCCGGCCATCGCCATCCTTTCCGCAATATTTTCATAGCGAAAGGCATGGCCTCGGGCAAGGATGCCTTTAGTCGCCTGCTTCCGGGGATGATGGCTCTGCCGGAGAACCAAGCGATTATGGCCTGGCACGAAGGCGACCGGGGCGCGGCGCCTCCACTTCGCTCCTTCGCCTTTCCCTACGGCGGCTACTACTATATCTGGTCTGACTGGTCCAAGCATCCACAGTTCATGAATTTCACCTCGCAACGACCGGGCACCCGTCATTCCTGGCGCTTCAACAACAACGTGTCGCTCACCGCCTACGGCCAGCTCATGCTCTTCTATGGCGCACACGACTATGTGTTGGAGGTAGACGGCATTGGCGGTCTTGCGGGCACCGACATCCGGCAGATCCCCGACCTAACGCCACAGCGGAACCGCTATGTTTCGACAGAGCTGTTTGATTTTGTCGAAGGCACCATGATCGACGGAAGCCGAAGGGGAATGACTCCGCACACAGGCTCCGGGGAGCCCCTGGGCGAGTCGCTGCATAAGCGCCAGATCGTATTCGTCCGCGAAGCCGGCGTATGGATCGTCACTGACCGCGTCACCGTCGATGGCGAGCGAACTCTGCGCCTCCTTTGGCCATTTCGGGGCGACTTCGAATTCAACTACGGATCGGAGGACATCCGTAAGCGGGTGCGCAACCCGCCAGAAAACTCCCACCTCGATGGGTACCGGCCGGCGGTCGATTTCGCATTCGACCAGGAACACAAGGCCATCCACACGACGAACCCCCACATTCCCAACCTCAGCATCTACCATGCGGCCAACCAGCCACTTGAACTACCGGCCGGCGATTTCGTACAGCACGACTGGCGCTTTGCCAACGCGCTGTGCACCGGTCCACTGGTTCGCAAGACTAGCCACCTGACCATGGCGAGCCTGTTGCACCCGCGCCGCAAGGCCGAGGACAGGATGGCCTATTACGCCCCAGTGGAAGGGGAGGGGGTAACCGGCTTCGACGCGGAATCGCCCTCGGGGCATTTGATTCGCTACCGCGCCGCCGACCAGGCCACCGCGAGTTTTCGCATCGATGGCATCGAGGCCGAGGGCGAAGCCCTGCTTGTTGTCTACCGTCCGGACAGCAGCGAGCGTATGGGCGTGCTGCTTGGCTCGCAGAGCTTCGCCATCGATGACACACTAATCCACACGTCCACGCCCGACATGACCTTCCATGCGAAATCAAGCGGCGAAATCCAACTCGAGGCCATACACTATCCGCTGGAGATGGTGCACATCGAGCCTGCTGCGGACCGCTTCGCCGAACGGCTATCGGTAAGCCTCTCTCATCCCGAGAAGGATGTGGATATACGCTACACCCTCGATGGATCGATGCCGGGCCTGCATTCGCCGGTCTACACCGCACCCTTCGACATCGACGCGACGACCTGGGTTACCGCCATTGCAGTCCGGCGCGGGGTAGACACCCTAGTGGACACGACGGACAGTGCGCACTACTCCATTCCACATTGGGCCGTGTACGAGCGCGAGGCCCCGCGCGCCCCGGCGGTTGCGGCCCGTCCCGCCGATGCAGCCGAGGGATTGTTGGCCTCCTACAAAGAGACCATGCATCCCATTTCCATGCTCAACTACGCGTCGATGCCAGTTCAGCGTTCCGCCTCGCATTCCGAACTTTTCTCCCTCGACCTGCGCGAAGGCGCGGACCGAACCAGCAACTACGGATTCACCTATGCGGGCTATCTGGAGATTCCCCACGACGGAACCTACAACTTCCACGCCCCCGAAGAATTCACCAGCGCGGTGGTCGAGGCCTGGTACGACCTGAGGGTCTTTCTCAATGGCGAGGAGTGGTATCCCGCCACGCGGCGTCAGAATTTCGGCGTGTGGAGTGTGCCGCTCAAGGCGGGGTCGCACAAGATCGAGGTGCAGTGGGTCGACCAGCGGCCCTCCATGGGCAATATGCAGGGGGCCCGCGAATTGATGGGCTTCACCCACTTTCTGGGAGAATCCCCAAGGCTGGAGTTGTCCGGTCCCAATCTTCCACGCCAGCCCCTTCCTCCCGCCATGCTCTGGCATCGGTAGTCTCCGCTGCGCTCCGGCTGTGGATCCTCATAAACTGCAAATTTTCAGCGGCTCGTTTTGCGCTTTTTCTTGCTGAACGTGCGTCCGGCCAGAGTGGCCCCGGTCTTGCGGCGGCTCTTTTTTCCCGGTGAGCGCACGGACTGGCCGGGTTCCAGCCTGAAATCGACCCGTCGGCGCGCGCTATCCACCCGCAGCAGCTCAACGCTCACGCGGTCTCCGATCCGGTAGCTAACGCCGGTTCGCTTGCCGATGGCCCGTCCTCGCTCCTGTTCGATCTGGTAGTAGTCGTCTCCCATGCTGGAGAAGGCGACCATGCCCTTCTGCATGGAGGCGGTGAGTTCGACGATTAGGCCTTTTGGGGTGAGGCCGGCGACCACGGCGGGGTAGGGGCCGGTTTCACCCTTCCATAGCCGGTCCTGGTAGAATTCGATGCGTTTGATGTCCACGCTTTCCCGTTCGGCCTCCTCGGCGCTCTGCTCCTGGAGGGAGCAATGCTCGGCGAGCGCGGCGAGATCGGCTTTGCCGTAGGGTGGGGGAGCCCCCTGCTCTAGCGCGTTGAGGATGCGGTGGACGATCAGGTCCGGATAGCGCCGGATGGGCGAGGTGAAGTGGGTGTAGTGCGCAAAGGCGAGTCCGAAATGTTCGGCTCGGTCCGCGCTGTATGCGGCCCGGCGCAGGTTGCGGAGTATGGCGAGGTTGACGGCATACTTGGCGGGAGTCCCGGCGGCCTTCCGGGCGATTTGGTTGATGTCGTCGCGGTCGGCCGGGGCGGCGTAGATGCCCATCGTGGCAAGATCCTGGCTCATCTGGGCCCAGTTTTCTGGGGAGGGCTCGGAATGGATACGGTACATCGAGGGCACGTTTGCGCGGTCGAGGCGCAAGGCGACCGCCTGGTTGGCGGCGAGCATGAAGTCTTCGATGAGCTGGTAGGATTCCATGGCGCTGCGCCGGACGATTTCGACCGGCTTGCCCTCGGCGTCCAGGCGGCAGCGTATTTCGGGAAGGTTGAAATCTATCGAGCCTGCGGCGATGCGCAGACGGCGCAGCAGGCGGGCGAGTTCGCGCATCTCGGTGAGTTTGGCCCTCACCGGGGCGGGAATGCCGTGATCGGCACTGTCGTTAAAAAAGGCCTGCACCTGGTCGTAATAGAGGCGGGCAGCCGACCGGATGACCGAGGGGTAGGTCTCGGCGTGGAGGACGTGGCCCTGTTCGCTGTAGTGGATTTCCACCGTGTGGGCCATGCGCTCCTCCTCGGGGCGCAGGCTGCAGGTATCGGTGGTAAGGTCGCCGGGCAGCATGGTGATCACCCGGTCAACCAGGTAGACGCTGGTTGCCCGCTGGCGGGCCTCCCGGTCGATCTCGGATTCTTTCGCGACGTAGTGAGCAACATCCGCGATATGGACGCCGAGCTGCCAGCCGCCGCCGGGCAGGCGATGGAGCGAAATGGCATCGTCGAAATCCTTGGCGTCTTCGGGGTCGATGGTAAAGATCAGCTCATCCCGCAGGTCGCGCCGACCCTCGAAATCACGGGGGAGGGGACCGGGTCGCTTCGACTGGGCCTCCCGAAGAACGGAATCCGGGAACTGATCATCCAACTGGTGACTGCGCATCAGGCTGAGCATATCGACGCCGGGAGCGTCGGAGGCGCCCAGATCCTCGATCAGCGTTCCGGTGAGCGGTTTGCGCGGGTCGTTCCAATCATGGAGCCGAACGACCACCTGGTGGTAGGCTTCGGGCTTCCTTCCCTCGGGCAGCTCGACCTGGGTAATCTGCACATCGTGCAGGATCCGCTTGTTGTCGGGTACGACGTAGAAGTAGGCCGGACCCTGGAGAAGCTGGCCGGCCAGGGTGGCGTGAGCGCGCTCCAGCACGCGGACGACGCGACCCTCCAGATTGCGTTCGGCGGGAGTAGAAACAAAACGGGAGCGCTGACGTTTCTGGGGGAGCGCCTTCTGAACCGAAACGAGCACCCGGTCCCCGTGCAGCGCGGTGCCAAGCCTGTCTTCGGGAATGAACACGTCCTCGAGTCCGGGCTCGTCTGGAATGAAGAAGCCGAAACCTCGGGCATGAACCTGGAGGGTGCCGGCGAACTCCTTGCTCCCCGAGTTTCCTGGCAACGCCCAGCGGCTTTTCCGGAGGCAGACTAGCTCGCCTGCCTCCTCCATGTCATGCAGGAGGTGCCGGAAATCGCGGCGGGCCGTTGGGCTCAGCTTGAGCGCCCGGGCCAATTCATGCTGGCGCAAGGGCTTGTAATCGGGCCTGGATAAAAATTCCCGTACCCAATGCCGTAATTTTGGTGTAAAGTCCTGGCTCATGCGCATGCTTTCATTCCGCCACCCTGGGGGCCATTTCCCATGAATGTAGTTTTTGTCACCAGCGAATGCAGCCCCTATGCCTCCACTGGCGGACTGGCCGATGTCTCCGCCGCTTTGCCAAAAGCGCTACTTGCGGATGGCTGCCGGGTGGTACGCTTCATGCCACTGTACCGTCAAATCATCGAGCGGGGCCATGAAATAGTGCCCACGGGAATAAAACTCTCGGTACCTGTGGGCTATGCGACCCGGCATGGCGAGCTGTGGAAAATCAAGGACGACGGCGGGGTGCCCACGTTTTTGATCCGGCGCGAGGAGTACTTTGACCGCACCGAGCTGTACGGACTCCCGGCCCGGGACTACGAGGACAACTGCGAGCGCTTCGTGTTCTTCCAGAAGGCGGTCGTGGACTGCATTGACCAGATGGGGCTGAATCCCGACGTGGTACACTGCAACGACTGGCAGACAGGCCTGGTTCCGCTCTATCTGCGGCACGGCACGAGAGGGAAGGGGAGGAACGGACCTGAAAAAACGGTGTTTACGATCCACAACCTCGCCTATCAGGGTATTTTCCCCGGCGGCGAAATGGCAACCACCGGGCTTCCGTTTTCCACCTATCAAATCGATGTCATGGAATTTTACGGCAACGTGAGCTTCATGAAGGCGGGCATCACCAGCGCCGACCACATCACAACGGTCAGCCCGGCCTACGCCAGGGAAATTCAGACCGAGGAGCACGGATGCGGCCTGGAAGGCGTGCTCGCCCAGAATAGCCACCGGCTGTCGGGAATCCTGAACGGGGTGGACTATAACGAGTGGAACCCGTCTACGGATCCCTTGCTGCCCGCGAACTACGATGTGGACAACATGGCGGGGAAACGCCGCTGCAAGCAGGCACTCATCAAGCGGGCGGCGTTGAAAATCGAACCCGAGCTTCCCATCATCGGCATGGTATCGAGACTGGTTGACCAGAAAGGATTCGACCTGCTTGCCAAGTCGATGGACGGCATCATGGCACACAACGTGGGGTTCGTGCTACTAGGAACCGGACAGCAAATTTACCACAGCCTCGCCGAGGAGTGGGCCCAGACCTGGCCGGGACGATTCTCGCTCCACCTGCGATTCGATATTGAACTAGCCCACCTTATCGAAGCTGGATCCGACATGTACCTCATGCCGTCTCGCTTCGAGCCCTGTGGATTGAACCAGCTCTACAGCCTTCGGTATGGGACGATCCCGCTCGTACACGCCACCGGAGGGCTTGCCGACACCGTAGTTGAGTTTGGCGCTGGAGGCGAGAGCGGGACGGGATTCCGCTTCGAGACCTACGAGAGTCGGAATCTGCTCGAGACCTTCTCGAAGGCGCTCGAGGCTTTCGCAGATAAAGCAGCCTGGAAGCGCGTCCAGAAGCGCGCAATGCAGCAAGACTACTCCTGGGCGCGGTCCAGCCGAGCCTACAGCGAAATCTATCGCACGCTGTGCGCGGGCAAATCCGAGTAGGAGGTTCGACCGGTACCAGGTCTGAATGACTACCTTGCGGCCCGAATCCCGAAACCAGCTCAAAGGTACAAGGCCTAGCGGACTTTGCCGGACAAAATTAGACTTAAGATATATTATGCGACGTTATATGTGAGCGCGAAAGGACGTGAAAACTGGTTATCACGGGTTGCGCAATCGTTTTTCCCCAGTACATTCCCCTGGGCCGAAGCCGCCTGAGACCATCCTTAACGATCAAAGGAGTGAACCCGATGAATATCTACGTTGTGTTCTACAGCATGTATGGCCACATCCACACCATGGCGGAGGCCGTGGCCGAGGGTGCCCGTGAGGTGGATGGCGCCGAGGTAAGCCTGTTCCGTGTCCCCGAGCTGGTTCCCGATGCAGCCTTGGAGCGTACCGGAGCGAGAGCTGCCCAGGACGCCTTCAGCCACATCCCGGTAATCGAGCCGGCGCAGCTTGCCGAAGCCGATGCGATCATTTTTGGTACTCCGACGCGCTTCGGCAACATGGCGGCGCAGATGCGTAATTTCCTGGATCAGACCGGCGGGCTGTGGGCAAAGGGCGCCCTGATTGGAAAAGTAGGCAGCGTCTTCACCAGTACGGCGACCCAGCATGGCGGGCAGGAATCCACAATTCTTAGCTTCCACACCACCCTACTCCACCACGGCATGATTCTGGTTGGGGTGCCGTATTCTGAAGCAAGACAGACTACCATGGATGAAATTACCGGTGGCAGTCCCTATGGTGCGACCACGATTGCGGGCGGTGATGGCAAGCGCAGGCCCAGCGAGAACGAGTTGGCTATCGCGCGCTTCCAAGGGCGGCATGTGGCGGAAATTACCGGTCGGCTGGTTCGGTAGACTGCGGCATTGGGGTCGCCATAACGCCCTGGTGGCTGGGAGCGCCCGAGGTCGGGAGGACGTGAAAATCTTTCTCCCGACCTGTAAACCCGCTCCAGGGACGCCGGAACAAGGCTGGTGCAGCTGAGAGGACTCGAACCTCCACGCCCTTGCGGGCACAAGAACCTGAATCTTGCGTGTCTGCCAATTCCACCACAGCTGCGATTTTCGGGGCAGGCGCATAGTGATAGCAGGCCCCCACCCTCTCCGTCAACCACCCGATTGATTTTATTTTCGCGGCGGGATTCTGCGGACTGGCATGTCCCCGACTTCGGTATCCTCGACCGAGGTTCCTCCGAGAATTTCCACGAGACCTGCAGGATTCACCTCCATCCGGATCTGAGCCGTCTGCGCATAATAGGCCTTTTGCGAGACCGGGGCTCCATCGAAGGCGATTTTGCTGTGGAAGTAGAGTCCGGGCTGCGTGAGATGAAGAACGTGGAGTATTGCCTCGTTGTCGAGCAGGATCTTGGGCGGATCAATCCGGATGAGATCCCCGAGATCCATGACGCCGAAACAGACCTTTCCCGCAGCGTCGTCAATTCTAACGAGCAAGCGCTCGTGATGATCACGGTTTACGGTGAGCAGGCTGAACGTTCGGCGTTCTCCACTACCCGGGTTGATGAAGAGATTCTTTTCGAGTTCAAAGCCGGGGACGATATCGATAAAGGCTGGTCGGGATACATAGCGTTCACCGTCCAGGATTACCCAGGCCTCCACAGTGTAGGGCCCAGTTTGGAAAAGAGGATAGTAGCTGAGGAGGTTGACGGTGTGTGTCACCCGCCCATTGGCCGGGACTACGATTCCGTCCACGAACGGAGGCTCCTCGGTCAAATCGACCAGTCGGCCGGCGGCACGCTGGACTCTGAAACCAATCTCGTCTTCCTCTAAAAGCACGGGAGCACCGCTCGCATTCCGAATTTCCAGATCGCAGCGCAGGGGTTCGTAGAGCAGGCTCCGGGAGTTGTGCATCCGCAGGTTAATGCTGAGCTGGGCCTGTACCGGGATTATCCCCAGAACCAGGAAGAGAGCAAGTAGGAGGCAACGGGAGTAGAGCAGTTTCATAGGCGGGCAGTAGCGGGTGCGGTAGTGAGGCTGTCAACGTCCCACGGCTAGCCGGGCGGCGACGCGGCCGGGAAGTCCGGCGTCGAGAATTTTCTGCTGGGTGGTTTGCACATCGTACTCCAGGCGGCGCAGCTCGATCTCGTTGTTGATCATGTCATAGATAACATAGGCCGCGCGGGGATCCCCGTCGCGAGGCTGCCCCACGCTGCCGACATTGATGAAATACTTCCGCCCCATGGTGACGTTGACCTTGTGGTAGCGGCCGCTGCGGATGCCGTTGTACTTTTCAAAGGCGATGGGGACATGGGTGTGGCCATAGAAGCAGAGCGCGGTGGACTGATAGTTGAAGTTAGCCTCGGCTTCGAGGGGATCGAAGACATAGCCCCACATTTCTGGCGTGTCCAGGGTGCTGTGTACGATAGTGAAGGTCTGAACCTGCCGCACATAGCGTAGGTTGCGAAGCCATTCGCGGTCTTCGGGAGAAAGCTGCTTGCGGGTCCAGTCGACGACGTCGGCGGCAAGCGGATGGAAGCCGGTCAGATCGTGGTCGTGAGCGCAGTAGTGGTCGTGGTTTCCCCTTACCACCGGGCAGCCGAGGTCGCGAATGATTTTAAGGCACGCTACGGGATCGGCATTGTAGCCTACGACATCGCCCATGCAGGCGTAGTGTGTCACGCCCTGATCGCTGGCATCCTCCAAAACGCGCATGAGTGCTTCAAGATTTGCGTGGATGTCACCCAGGATCGCGTATTTCATGCCAGTTCCTATTTAAAAAAACCTGATTTCAAACCCGTCGAAGTCCGCCCGGGCTTGACCCCGCACTTGGTCCACTCCTTTCAGCCATCGACCCGCTGGCGCGGTATGGATGGCTTTGAGGAGAGCGTCCAGGGAATCTGGTGGTCCTTCGGCCTCCAGAATCACCGAGCCGTCAGGCTCGTTCCGCACGTAGCCCGTAAGCCCAAGACGGGTCGCCAGCCCGTAAACCGTTTGCCGGAATCCAACTCCCTGTACACCACCGGTGAACACTGCTCTCATCCGTTCTGGTCTGGGATGGTCGTTCGTGGCCAGCATCGCCGGGGCGGGTCGAGGTTTCGTTGTAGCGGAATGGCTAGGGAAATCAAGCGTTTTAGAGCTTGAGGAGCGAGTTTGCCAGAGGAATATAGTCCGCGTTGAGGATGCGAATATTGTGGACCGGCGCATCGATAAGATGCACCTCCTGCCCGATGAGGTCGAGAGCGGCGGATTCATCGGGGAGGTCAACCTTCTTTTTGGCGGCGGCTTCCAGCGCTTTATCGAGAATCTCGATCTTATAGGCCCGGGGGCTTTTCACCTCCCACAGGGTCTGTCCGGCGAGGGTCTGATCAGACTTTCGGCCCTTGGCCACGAGTTTCACCGAACCGTTGAGGCGGGAGGCCGCCAGCCCCACACCGTAGCGTTTTGCCGCTTTTGCGGTCTCTGTTACAAGGGTGTGCTTGATGCAGGGGCGGGACACTTCGTGCACCACGGCGATGGTCGCGTCGTCCCGGATGGCATTCAGCGCCGCCGTCAGGCTGCTGGCCAGCTTGGTCGTGCCTAGAACGACCTTTTTCACCTTGGTGCAACCGAACAGCTGCACCAGTCCCCGCAGCGTGTCGATACGCTCCTTGTGGGTGACGACCACCACCCCGTCGATTTCAGCCGACTGTTCGAAGGCCATCATCGAGTAGGCAATAACAGGGCTTTGCCCGACATTCAGAAAACCGATGTCGGCGCCGCCCGCAAGCTGCTCCTCTTTGTGGCTAGCCAGTATTATGCCCCATGCGCTGTGTATCATGTGGAGTCCCGTCTTCAACGTTGCTATACCGCCCGCCATACTCTGCCCGTTGCGAAGTTCGGGAAGAATACGCAAAAGCGCTTATGGCTCAATGGGTAGCAAAGCAAAGGCGAAGAGTCAAGCGGAATGCTTCGGGGGGGTATCGGCGATGCGCTGGAGCACCATCTGGCCCACCGCGCGGTAGTCCTTTTTGCCGTCGACCGAGATATCCAGCTCTTCCGGTTGAATGGGTTTCCCCACATAGACCCGTATTTTCGTGGGACGGATGAAGCTGGAATGCCGGGACATGGACTGGTAGGAGCCCTCCACAAAAACCGGGAGTACGGGAACCTTGGCCCGGCTGATGATCAGACCCACCCCGCCCTTCGCCTCCTGCATCTCCCCGCTGGAACTGCGGGTTCCTTCTGGAAACAAGGCTACTGCACCTCCCCCCGCCAACACCGAAAGAGCGGTTCGAATAGCGGTGAGGTCCCCCTTTGTCCGGCTCAGGGGAATGCTCTGAACCTTTCGCATGAAGGCGCCGAAGTACTTGTTGACGAAAAGGCTGTCGCGGGCGAGGAAGCTTATATTTCGGTAACGGATCGAGCTTCCCACCAGAGGAGGATCGAGAAAGCTGGTGTGGTTTGCCGCGATGATGAGCCCCCCGGTGCGGGGACAGTTTTCAAGGCCGTGTATCTCAAGGCGGTTCCAAAGTTTGAAGCATAGCCAGAACAGGTTCCGCGAAAGCCGGTACAGCCAGTACTTGCGCTTGGTCGCCCGGTCTTCCTTGACGGGGTCACTCATGCGACTACGCCCTCCTTGTTCAATTCGGCTATGATGCCGTCTACAACCTCGTCCACCGACAGATTGGTCGAGTTGATGATGTGGGCACCGAGTGGAATTTGGAGGGGGGCGGTCTTCCTCGTACTGTCGATCCGGTCGCGCCGGGTTAGGGAATTAAGAACTTTCTCCACGTCCCCCTGCCCCTCGGCTTGCTGGATTTCAAGCGCCCGGCGGCGGGCCCTTTCCCCAGGATCGGCATCGAGATAGAATTTGAAAGGGGTGTCGGGAAAAACAACGGACCCAATGTCGCGACCTTCAATGACGAGGTTCCCATGGCGGACCGCCAACCGGAGCTGGGCCGTCACGAAATCGCGCACCTGGCAGATGGCCGCCACGATGGAAACTTTCTCCCGGACGGGTTCCGAGCGGAGCTGAAGGCCGGGTTCCTCTCCGTCCACCGTGAAGCAGAGGCTGTGATCGCGTATGAAAAATTCCCAGGTTGCCTGCTCCATCATCGATATCACCGCATTGGAGCTGTTCACATCGACGTGGTCATGCACCGCCTTCCACGTTACTCCACGGTAGAGTGCGCCGGAATCCACATAGATCCAGTTCAGCCTCTTGGCCGCAGTGCGGGCGACGGTGGACTTACCGGATGCCGACGGTCCGTCAATGGCGATTATGATGGGTGCGCGCTCAGTCAAGGTGGCCTCCTATCGCGGCGTAGTCTGCCCAGAACCCGGGGTAGGAGGTTTCGGTGCAGGCGATGTTGGTGATGCAGGCGGGTTGGCGGGAATGGAGGGCGAGGATTGCCATGGCCATCGCGATGCGGTGGTCACCAAGGCTTGGGAGGCTGTCCCGAGGCTTAACCTCGGCAAGGCCATCGATCACCATCCCGTCCGGAGTTTCCTCAACCTGAACATTCATCTTCCGCAGGTTGCTAGCCATGGCGGCGATGCGATCAGACTCCTTGACCCGCAGCTCGCCCGCATCGCGAATCTCGGTGACCCCTTCGGCGACCGCGCCAGCCACGGCAAGGATCGGTAGTTCATCAATCACATTCGGAATCTCTTCGCCGGCTATGGCTGTGCCTATGAGCTTTCCGCCCCGAATGCGCACATCGCCCCGGCGTTCTCCTCCCGCCGGGTCTTGCAGGTGCTCAATCGAAATGTCGGCTCCCATCCGGCGCAGGACGTCGACGATCCCCGTGCGGCGCGGGTTGAGCCCTACGTTTCGGAGGAGAACGTCGCTGCCAGGAATCGAGGAGGCGGCGACCAGCCAGAACGCTGCCGAAGAAATGTCTCCAGGTATGTCGAAATCGTCTAGCTCGATGGATGGGCCGTTATCTCCGAAGCCATCCAGTTCCATGCGAAGGCCGTCGAGGCGAAGGGGTATTCCAGCCTGGAGAAAAAGCTTTTCGGTATGGTCGCGGCTTGGAGCCGGCTCGGCGACCACAGTTGTGCCCTCGGCGAAAAGTCCGGCTAGAAGAATGCAGGATTTCACCTGGGCCGATGCAACCGGCATCGCGTAGGTAATGGCTTTCAGCGCGCGGCCCTCCACCCGTATGGGGCCCCTCCCCCCCTCGCCCAACAATTCAATGTGAGCCCCCATTTTCAGAAGGGGCTCCTGAATGCGCTTCATCGGCCGGGACATCAGTGACTGGTCGCCGGTTAGTTCAGCCTTCACGTGACGCCCGGCTAGCAGCCCGGTGAGCAGGCGTATTCCCGTTCCGGAGTTACCCATGTCGAGCGGCCCGGCAGGTTCGATGAAGCGTCCTCCGGTGCCCACTACGTGGATGATGCCATGGTCGTCGGCATGAACCCGTGCTCCAAGCGTCTCCATCGCCTTGAGCGTGTTGAGGCAGTCCTCGCTGCGCAGAAAGCCCCGCAACCGGGATTGTCCATGGGCGATGCCGGCCAGTAGCGCTGAGCGGTGGGAAATGCTCTTGTCGCCGGGTACGACAATTTCGCCCCGCAAAGGACTTCCCCGGCCATGAACCGCGATGCTTTTAATGGTGTCGGCAGCATTCATACGTCGATATCCTTGCCTGGGCGCGCCTGGACGAGCGCTTTTCGTTTGGTTCGGGCTTCTTCGAGCTGATGGCCCACCTGGTCAAAATTGCCGTTGCGGATGGCGCTTATTAGCCGGTCAAGTCGCTTACGATAGGCCTCCAGCTCGGCGGTGAGTGGGCCTGCATTGCTGCGGGCAATATCCACCCATACTTCGGGAGAGCCCTCGGCCACCCTACTGGTGTCCCTGAATCCAGGACCACAGAACTGGCTTATGCGGGCCAGGCCCTGTCCTCCGTCCCGGCCGGTGGTAGAGGCAAGAAGAGACGACACCATATGGGGAAGATGACTGGTTCGGGCAAGAATCTCATCGTGTTCGCTGGCGTCCATGCGCAGCGTTCTGGACCCGATGCGCTTCCAGAAATCCTCGATTCCAACCACAGCATTTTCTGGCACGCGGGCGCATGGGGTTACCAGCGTCAGCGCATTCTGGTAGAGGTCGGCACGGGCCGCCTCGATACCGCTTTGCTCCGAACCCGCAATAGGATGGCTGCCCACGAAATGCGCACCGGCTGTCGCCGCGAGCGAGGACAGCGCCTCACAGAGAACGTGCTTGGTACTTCCTACATCGGTGGCCAGGCTACCTGCCTGTAAGGCGGGCAGCATCAATTCAAACAAGGGCTGCATGCTGAATATGGGGACACACAGCACGCTGAGATCGCTTCCCCGGACGGCCTCGGTCGGATCTTCGTAGACCGTGTCGGCCACGCCAAGAGCAAGCGCCTGTTCGCGAACCAGCGCCTTTCGTGCGTAGCCGGCGATTTCGCCGCCGAAACCGGAACGGCGAAGCGCGAGGCCAATGGATGCGCCCATTAGGCCGAGACCCATAATGGCCACCCGCTTCATGACGCAGTGCCTCCGCATGCCGGAGCCGCCGAAAGCACGGAATCGAGGGATTCGAAGAAGCGCTGGTTCTGCTCGCGGGTGCCCAGTGTCACCACGTCGCCCCACAGCGGCACCG
>CBFGVE010000018.1:0-14089 GCA_965651915.1 uncultured bacterium | reverse complement strand
CGGCCAGGAACGGGCTGGCCCAGGTGCTGTGGCCGGCAGTGAAATCGCCCCAGCGGTAGGGGTTTCCGCCCCAGACGGAATGGTTGTGGAAGCCGTGGATGTCGCCGCTGGGCTGGACCCACGAGTGAAGCCAGCTTCCCAGCCGGGCGGTATCGGGAAAATGCATGATTCGGGTTCTCCTGACCTAATGGTATGGTTTCGGTTCAAAGCCGGCGGGATAGCGGCCGGTGGCCTTGCGGTACTCCTCCATCGCCTCGGGCATCATGCCCTCCAGCGCCTCCCAGCGGTCGCGGCTCGAGGGGTGGGTGGCGAAGATGCTGGTGCTCTGGGGCTCGCCCTTCCGCTCGGAGGCCCGCTTCCATATGCGGACCGCCGCGCGGGGGTCGTAGCCGGCCCGGGCGAGGTAGCGCAGGCCCACCCGGTCGGCCTCGTACTCGTCCTTGCGCCCGTAGGTGGGGATGTAGAGGGCGGTGCCCACCGCGAAGAGGCCGCGGAAGATCTGCGCCCACTGCTCCTCCTCGTTGTGGGTCGCCACGGCGGCGGCGATCTCGGCGACCATGGCGGCGGTCACCAGCTTGCTCAGCCGCTCGGTGACGTGCCGGCAGGTGACGTGGGCGATCTCGTGGGCGATCACCGCCGCCAGCTCGTCGTCGTCGCGCACCAGGCCGATCTCGGGATCGTAGAGCCCCTCGAAGACGAACATGCTGCCGCCCGGCGCGGCCGCCGCGTTGACGATGTTGGTGTGGTAGAGGGTGATGCTGTAGGGCAGGTCGGGGAGGTCGGAGGCGGCGGCGATGCGGCGCACCATCTCCCGGATCTTGGCGACCTTGAACGGATCGGCGTCCACCGCGACGCCCTGCCGCTGCAGCTCCTGGGTGTTGGCCTGGAGGGTGGACTGGCCGAGCTTGATGTCGTCCTGCATCGAATAGATGTTGTAGGTGCGCCGGCCGGTCACCGGGTCGGGGGTGGCGCAGGCCGCGAGCAGCAGCGGGAGGGCGAGCAGGGCCAGGCGGGGCAGGATGGATCGGGCTACAGGTTTCATGGCGCGCTCCGTTAGGACAGAAGAAGATGGATGGCGTTCAGCCGGCCCGGCCGGATCTGCGCCCCGGGAAGGCATTCGAGCAGCCAGGAGCGGGGGAATTGCCGCAGCACAGGCCAGGCGGCCTTCTCCAGGGCCAGGCGGGTGTACTTGCGGGCCACCGGCTCATTGCGCAGCAGGTCGGCCAGCTCGCCGGGATGGGGGTGCTTGAGAATTCCGGGAATGACCGGCAGAAGCACGCTGGCCCCGCCGGACAGCTCGCAGGTGGCAGTCCCTATGCTGGTAGCAAATTCATAGCTGCGTTTCATGGCTCGGCTCCGGGATAGCCGCCCAGCCCTTTGACCTGGCCGATGAGCCAATCGCGGCAGGCCCGGGCGTCAGCCGGATCGACATCGCCATACCCTGCGAGGTCCTCGTCTATTCCCTCGTTTGTCCAGCCGACGAGTCTTTCCAGTAGCATCAGCCCATCCTGCTCGGAGAGCACGCGGCGAAGCTCAGGCTCCAACTCAGGCCTGTAGCGGAGAACCGCCTGGATATCGACCAGGTCGCGCGCTTCGTTGCGCTCCGCCACGCATTGCACTTTATCCGCCAGATAGCGGGCGAGAGTCACCCTCATCATGCCGGGAGCCGAACGCGCCTCGACGATATCGCGCTCCGACACGTTCTCATAGCTCGACAGGACTTCAACCGCAACGGGGTTTCCGCCAGACACGTCCAGAAGGCATTGGAACCCCGACCCGAAGGAATCGGGAGCCTGAACCACCCGCACCCTGCCCGGGAAAGCCGCTTGTAGCTCCGCCAGCATAGGCCTGACATCCTGTAGCGCCTGCCGGGTATGGAAATCGAGATCGAACGATTGGCGGTGGCCAACTTCCTCTATGGCTATGGAGGAGGTCCCTGCCCAATAGCAGGCCTGGGAGAGGCGAGGGCAGCGCTCCCGGATGAGGCGCAGGGCTTCGAGCAGCTCACGGTTGCTAGGGATAGAGGCCATGCCCGCTATTATGGGGCCAGCGGTGGGGGAAAGGTCAACCTAAAGCGCCCGGCCTGCCAAACGACTTGCCTTGCTGGGCGCCGCCTTTCCGCCATCAAAGCGGCGCACACACCCAAAACCGACGCCAATAATCGCCAACACATTGCGCGAAAGCAACTTGCACATAAACTCACCGCGCAAAACCGATGCTAAACATCGTTAACAAATTGCGCATAAACATGTTGCGCCATAAAACACCCCTAAAACAGCCCTTACGGCCACTTTTTTGGGGGTGTTTTCGTGTTCTAAGCGCCCCGACCTCTTGGCTTGCCTCGGGTCGGGCGGTGGGCTACCGTCCGTCGCAACCGAACGATCTCCCCGCCCCAACGAAAGGAATTTCCCCATGAGCGCCGACCGCACCGAAGCCGACGAGCGCGCCGCGCTGCTGCGGCGCCTCTTGGACGCCCCCGCCTACCGCACCGCCTACGAGGACCCCGAGCTGATGGCCCGCGACGAGCTGCGTCCGGTGCGCCTCCAGCTCGAGCTGATGAAGCCGGAGATTGCCCAGAAGGAGCAGGGCGTCGAGTCCACCGTGGTCGTGTTCGGCAGCGCCCGCAATCCCACCCCCGAGACGGCGGCCCGGGAGCTGGCCGAGGCCGAGGCCGCGCTGGCCGCCGCGCCGGGCAGCGCCGAGGCCCGGGCCCAGGTCGCCCGCGCCCGCAAGCGGGTCGAGCACGGACGCTACTACGCGGTGGCCCGCGAATTCAGCCGCATCGTCTCCACGGCCTGCCAGATCGACGGCCGCTGCGACTACGTCGTGGTCACCGGCGGCGGTCCGGGCATCATGGAGGCCGGCAACCGGGGAGCCCACGACGTGGGGGCCAAGAGCATCGGCCTCAACATCAAGCTCCCCTTCGAGCAGGAGCCCAACCCCTACATCTCGCCCGAGCTTTGCTTCGACTTCCGCTACTTCGGCATCCGCAAGATGCACTTCCTCATCCGCGCCCGCGCCCTGGTGGCCTTCCCTGGAGGCTTCGGCACGCTGGACGAGCTGTTCGAGGCCCTGACCCTGATCCAGACCCACAAGATCCCTCCGCTGCCGGTCGTGCTGGTGGGCCGCGCGTTCTGGGAGCGCATCGTGGACTTCCCCGCGCTAGTCGAGGAGGGCGTGATCTCGCCCGGCGACCTGGACCTCTTCTCCTACGCCGAAGAGGCCCAGGAGATCTGGGACATCATCAGCCGCCACCCCGCCCCGCCCGCCGGCCCCGAATAGCCCGCCCCAAGGGGGTCAGTCATTTATTATTGTCATTTTTCCGCCGCACCGGAATGGCCCAGTCGATCCCAAACGCCAGGCAGGGCGGGATCGAGGGTGGCGTGCGGCCTGCAAATCCTTGACTAGCAATTGGTAGCGAATCGTTAAAAAATAACCAAAAAATCGAGAGTAAAACGCTTGACTGGATTCCGGCTTCTGCTAGATTGGCGTCAGATCATTCAATGCGGAGGATTGCGATGTACGCTTCTAAAGTGTTTCTGGGTTCAGTGCTTTTCGGATTTTCCGGGTATCTGGCGTTAGCCACGCCCATCACCATCACCGACTTGACTTCGGGTTCTTCGGCGAACGATGGAAGCCTCGGCGGTACCGAGTATGGCAACAACACCTACTTCAGCACCGGCATCAACGGCGGCTTCGGCGACGTGCTCGGCTCGAACTCGCGGATCTACCTCGACTCCAGCCTGGCTGGCGATCTCCACATTGGCGTCCAGGGCGGCGGGGCCGACCTGAACGACTTCGGGGTGATGTACATCGACTCGGTGTCGGGTGGTTTTGGTTCGCTGTTCGACCTGGGCGACACGGCTGACAGCCACCGCCAGGCCATCTCAGGCTGGAACGGCAGCAACTTCGCCGACATCAATTTCGCCACCGGCTTCGAGGCCGACTACGCCATCGCCTTCAACAACTCGTTCGCCGGTCTCTGGCAGCTTGCGGCGGGAGGGACCAATACCCTGGTGTTCGTCGCGGACTTGAGCATTGCCCCGAACGGCGACGCCACCGCCGACTACTGGGAAATGAATCTCAACCTTTCGCAGATCGGCATCAACCCGGGCGACTCCTTCGACTACATCGTCACCTACCTGAATCCCGGCAGCATGTTCCGTTCGGACGAGTTCCACGGCGTGGCCGCGCTCGGCGGCGGCAATCCCGGCAGCGACTCGGTGGTGAACCTGGCCGCCGGCGACTTCAACACCTTCCAGACCGTGCCCGAGCCCACGACCGGCATCCTGATCGTAGGTGGTCTCGGCCTGCTCGCGGCGCTTCGGCGCAAGCTGCTCGGCTGATCCAACCCCGATAGCAATCAGAAAACCCCGCGCACCGCGCGGGGTTTTTTGTTTTGCACTTCCGGCTTGAGGACGGGGGCGAAAGGCGGGAGAGTGACGGAGCTACGCGCTTCCTATTCACCGCCATGATTCTCCTGATCCCGTGAATTCCGACCCTTCCAAACTGCTGATCGTTTCCGCCGCCGCGCTGGGCTGGGATCTGGTCCAGTCGCACGCGCCCGAGGATCTGCGGGCGAGCTTCCGGCCCCTGCAGCCCGTATTCCCGGCAGTGACCTGTACTGCCCAGGCCTCGTTCCGCACGGCCGCCTTGCCGGTGCAGCACGGCATGGTGTCCAACGGGCTATACTTCCGCGACCTGCGCAAGCCGATGTTCTGGGAGCAGTCCTCCGCCCTCGTGCAGGGCGGGCGCATCTGGGACGGGTTCCGCCGCGAGGGGGGGACGGTAGGGCTTATGTTCTGGCAGCAGAGCCTCGGCGAGGAGGTGGACTGGGTGCTCTCGCCACGCCCGATCCACAAGCACAGCGGCGGAATGATCCAGGACTGCCACAGTCAGCCCGAGGATCTCTACGCCCGCCTCTCTGCGCAGGCCGGTCGCGGCTTCAACCTCATGCACTACTGGGGGCCGCTCGCTTCGGCCCGTTCGAGCGAGTGGATCGTGGGGGCGACCGAGCGGGCGCTGGCTGACCCGGCTTGCCCCGACCATCTCTACGTCTACCTGCCCCACCTCGACTACGACCTGCAGCGCCACGGCACTCGGCATCCGCGCAGCGCCCGTGCCGCCGCCACCTTCTTCGCCTACCTGCGCAGGCTCCTCTCTGCCGCCGAGTCGGCTGGCCGCGCGTTTCTGGTTTTCGGCGACTATGCGATCGCCGATGTCACCGGCGGCGCGGTCCTTCCCAATTTGGCACTTCGCGATGCGGGGCTGTTCCGCACCCGCAGCATTCGCGGCATGGCCTATCCCGACTTCTTCACCAGTCCCGCCTTCGCGATGGTGGACCATGAGGTCGCCCACGTGTACTGCCGCCGAGGGGCGGTGGACGCCGCGCGGGCCGCGCTGGAGAAGCTGCCTGGAATCGAGCGGGTGCTCGACCGCACGGTGCAGCAGCCGCTGGGCATTGCCCACGCCAACAGCGGCGAGCTGGTCTGTGTCGCGGCTGAGGGCCACTGGTTTGCCTATCCGTGGTGGACCGACCGCCGCGAGGCACCCGACTACGCGACCCACATCGACATCCACAACAAGCCCGGCTTCGATCCCTGCGAGCTGTTCTTTGGCCGCACGCCCTTCGCTGTGAGCCTCGACACCGACAAGGTGCGGGGCAGCCACGGCCGCGTAGGGCCGGGCCGCGAGGTCGCCTACCTCTCCACCATCGACCTCGGCGCCGAGCCCGCCAGCCTGATCGACCTCGCCGCCCGCCTGCGCCGGTAGAAGGCCCATACTCTTACACCTGCTCTTACACTCAAATCTTCCCATGTGAGGTAAGGGTGGGAAACCGCAATTGGACGCGAATAGACGCAAATGGGGAGTAGCCACCCGACTTCGCTAAAGCTTCGTCGGACACTGCGAAAAGTACAAAACGCTTACTCGCCACACTTAGCCGCTTACGCTTAAGCGACCCACGCCCTTCGAGCTTGCTCGGAGGGCACGATGATTCTGGCTTCGGCACCGCGCAAAAAAAACTCGGGCGGGGGCGGCAGCTATCGCAGAGAGTGGTTATCCCGAAACCGCCCCCGCCCAATAATTTTTTTATGGAGCGCCTTCCGCAGTCAGAATCGTTCCGCTCCCCCGGGCAAGCCGGAGGAGCGGGGACCCGAGAAGGCACCCCACTGGGAACGCGGGGCTCCGCACCCGCTGGCATCCGAGAAGATGCGAGTGCGGAGCCTCGCTTTCCCAGGGATGGAATCGCGAGTCCCCATTTGTGTTCATGCGTCCATTTGCGGTTCCTCTCCCCACTTTTCTCCCGCCTTTCGTGCGCTTGCAAACCGAGGAGCAATGTGTATAGTACATACACACGAGGTGAAAAATGCGAACAAACGTAATTATTGACGACCAGCTCATGCAAAAGGCCAAACAATCACTCGGGCTTTCAACCAAGAAGGCCACGATAGAAGCTGGCCTACGCCTCGTTATCCAAATGGATAGCCAAGCCCGGCTCCGCAACCTCAGGGGTCGAATCAAATGGGACGGAGACCTCGAAAGCATGAGAAAGGACTGACATGGTCCTTATCGATACCTCCGCTTGGATTGAGTTCCTGAACGATGGTCGGCAAGATGTCGCCCATCGGGTTGAGGACGCCCTGGAAAGCGAAATTGTCGCGATAGGCGACCTGATATACTGCGAGGTCATGCAAGGCCTACACGGCCAGAAGAAGCGCGTGGAGGTTTCCGACCTACTACGATCCCTCCCCCGATTTGACCTCTGCGGATTCGAGATTGCTGAGAAAGCATCTGCCAATCATCGCCATCTGAGATCCAGAGGAATAACCATCAGAAAGACCATCGATGTGATCATCGGCACCTTCTGTATCGAAAACGACCTCATCCTGATTCATAACGATATCGACTTCACCCGCATGGCCTCGGCACTAGGACTGAAAACCCAGTAGCCCCGCCCTCTCGTGTTTGATTGTTCAAACTGCGCTAAGCCGCGTGACCGTGGAGGTCACCCTCCATTATGCGGCAGGGATGGGGCCTTTTTCCTTGATTTTCCTCATATTTTTCGATATAAACGCTCATGCCTTTGCAATGAGAACCAAACGAAAGGAATGGCATGTGCGGATTTTGCGGGGAAATCGGGTTTAACGGTCGGTTCCCCTCCCTGAGCAGTATTGAACGCATGAACGATGTGTTGACGCCGCGCGGCCCCGATGACATGGGCGTGCTGGCCCGCGGTCCCATGGCCTTCGGCCACCGGCGTCTTAGCATCATCGATCTTTCTACCCACGCCCAGCAACCGATGGTCGATAACGATCTGGGCCTGGGCATCGTCTACAACGGCGAGATCTACAACTACCGCGAGCTGCGCGGGGAGCTGGTTGCCAAGGGCTACCGCTTCTTCTCGCAGGGCGACACCGAGGTCCTCCTCAAGGCCTACCACGCCTGGGGCGAGACCTTCATCGAGCGGCTCTATGGCATGTTCGCCTTCGCCCTTTGGGAGCGCGACAGCGGCCGCATCCTGTGCGCCCGCGACCGGCTGGGCATCAAACCCTTCTACTACGCGGAGGACACGGACCGGTTCCGCTTCTCCTCCTCGCTGCCCTCCCTGCTCGCGGGCGGCGGCATCGACACCCGCATCGATCCGGTGGCCTTGCACCACTACATGAGCTTCCATTCGGTGGTGCCGCCGCCGCACACCCTCCTCCGGGGCGTGCGCAAGCTCCCGCCCGCGCATGCGATGCGGATCGAGCCGGACGGCTCGCGCCGCCAGTGGTGCTACTGGCAGGTGGCCTACGGGCCCCGCAGCCGCGAGGACGAATCGCGCGGCTCGGACGAGTGGCAGGAGATGCTGCTAGCTTCGCTCCGCCAGGCGGTAAAGCGTCGCCTCGTGGCCGACGTGCCCGTCGGCGTGCTGCTGTCCGGCGGGGTCGACTCCAGCCTGATCGTGGGCCTGCTCGCCGAGGCCGGCCAGCATGGGCTTGCCACCTTCTCGATCGGTTTCGAGTCGGTGGGTGGCGAGAAGGGCGATGAATTCGAATACTCCGATGTTATTGCCCGCCACTTCGCCACCAGTCACCACCGGATCCGGGTGGATTCGACGCGCACGTTGCCCTCTCTTGAAGCGTGCGCGCGGGCGATGTCGGAGCCGATGGTCAGTCACGATGTCATTGGTTTCTATCTGCTTTCGGAGGAGGTTTCGAAGCAGATCAAGGTGGTGCAGAGTGGGCAGGGGGCCGATGAGGTTTTCGGCGGCTACCATTGGTACCCGCCCATGCTCGAGAGCGCCGATCCGGTGGCCGACTATGCCCGGGTGTTTTTCGACCGCGACCATGCCGAAATGTCCCGCGTGCTCGATCCCGCCTGGCTGGGCGAGGATCACAGTCGGGGTTTTGTCGAGCGGTTCTTCGCCCAGCCCGGCGCGTCGAGGCCGGTGGACCAGGCGTTACGCATCGATACCGAGGTCATGCTGGTGGATGACCCGGTGAAGCGGGTCGACAATACCTCGATGGCCTGGGGCCTGGAGGCCCGGGTTCCATTTCTCGACCACGACGTCGTCGAGTTGGCTGCGCGTATGCCGGCCGAGCTTAAGGTGGGGCATGGCGGCAAGCACATCTTGAAAGAGGCTGCGCGGCGGGTGATTCCCTCGGAAGTGATCGACCGGCCCAAGGGCTATTTCCCGGTGCCCGCGCTCAAGTATCTGCAAGGCCCCTATCTCGATTTCGTCCGCGACGTTCTCCACCAGCCCGCCGCCCGTGACCGAGGGATTTTCCAGCGCGGCTATGTCGACCAGCTTCTGCGCGAGCCCGAGGCCCACATCACCCCGCTGCGCGGCTCCAAGCTCTGGCAGGTCGCCCTCCTTGAGTTCTGGCTGCAGACCCACGGCATCTAATGGAGGCGTCCCATGCCCCGATCCCATAAAATCCAGCACCGGTTCGACCGGACGCATTCTCCCTCGCTTCGAAGCTGGGAAAAGGTGGCCGAGCCCTTCAGCAAGCAGATGAAGTCCGAGACCTCGCTCGACATGGGCTGGGGCCGCCTGATCTTCGCCCACACCTTTCCCGGGGAGACAAAGGTGGCGGCGATGCTGCTCAACGAGGCGCCGGGCAAGCGCGATGTGGCGTTCTACCTCCGGGATCCGCACGTGGTGCTTTCCATCGCCCCGCAGGAACTGTTTCTGGATCCGTCGCACACCTATCGGCTCTGGCTGGCCCAGTACCGCCATGGGCGCACCCGGCCGCAGGACCTCGTGATCCGACGGGTATCCAGTCGCGAGGAGCTGCGCGAAATCAACCGCATTTATGCCTGCCGCAGCATGATTCAGGCCGATACGGAGCTGCTCTGGGCGCAGCGGCGCGCGCGCGAGTTCTGCTATGTGCTCGCGATGGATGCCCGGAGCGGGACCGTCGTCGGCGTGGCGGCGGGGGTGGACCACGTGGAGCTGTTCGACGACCCCGAGCAGGGGGCCAGCCTGTGGTCGCTGGCGGTTGATCCCCAAGCCCAGCATCCGGGCGTGGGCGAGGCCCTTGTCCGCTATCTCGCCGAGCGCTTCCAGGCCCGGGGCCGAGCCTTCATGGACCTCTCGGTGCTGCATAACAATACCCAAGCGGTGCAGCTCTACGAGAAGCTGGGTTTCCAGCGGGTTCCGGTCTTTTGTATCAAGCGCAAAAATCTCATCAACGAGCCGCTCTATGTGAACACCCAGCAGGAAGATCGGCTGAATCCCTACGCCGCGATCATCGTGCGCGAAGCCCAGCGGCGGGGCCTCGCGGTTCGCATTGTCGATGCCGAGCAGGGATACTTCGAATTGCAGTGCGGCGGTCGCAGTGTGCTCTGCCGGGAATCGCTCACCGAGCTGACCTCGGCGGTGTCGATGAGCTGGTGCGACAACAAGCTGATGACCCAGAGCTTGCTGGCCAAGGCCGAGCTGAACACGCCCGACCAGGCGCCCGCCGGCGATCCCGCGCTCAACGCCGCTTTTCTCGCCACCCACCAACGGGTGGTCGTCAAGCCTGCGCGCGGCGAGCAGGGGCAGGGCATATCGGTCGACATACGCACCGAGGGGGATTTGGACGCCGCCGTGAAGCGCGCCCGAAAGTTCTGCGATACGGTGCTTATCGAGCAGATGGTCGAGGGTGACGACCTCCGGATCATCGTCATCGGCCACGAGGTGGTCGCCGCCGCCGTCCGCCGTCCGCCGGCCATCATGGGCACCGGCGAGCACAGTATCCGCGCCTTGATCAGCAAGCAGAGCCGCCGACGGGCGGCTGCCACCGGCGGGGAGAGCCGCATCCCGCTCGACGCCGAGACTCAGCGCTGCGTCGCCGCCGGTGGCTACCAACTCGACGAGGTGCTCCCCGCCGGCGAGCGGCTCACCGTCCGCAAGGCGGCGAACCTGCACACCGGCGGAACGATCCACGACGTCACCGACCAGCTTCATCCCGCGCTTGCCCAGGCTGCCGTGAAGGCCTCGGAAGTGCTGCGGATGCCCGTGGTGGGGCTCGACTTTATCGTTCCCAAGATCGATGGCCCCGAGTACGCGATCATCGAAGCCAACGAGCGGCCCGGACTCGCCAACCACGAACCGCAGCCCACGGCCGAGCGGTTTATCGATCTGTTGTTTCCCCACACCAAACGAACCTGAGGCCCTGCCTGTGAACGAAGCCCACATCGATCTCGACTACCTGACCCGGACCCTGGAGAAGCTGGTGAGCATTCCCAGCCCCTCTGGCTATACCGATAGCGTGGTACATTGGGTGGGCGAGGAATTGCAGCGACTTGGGATTCCCTTCGAGCTGACCCGCCGCGGAGCGATCCGCGCTGTACTCGAAGGCCGCGAGCCCACGGCGGGCCGGGCCCTCGTCGCCCACCTCGACACCCTGGGCGCAATGGTCAAGCGGCTCAAGCCCAACGGGCGGGCGGAGCTTGTGCCGATTGGCACCTGGTCGAGTCGCTTCGCCGAAGGTGGCCGGGTATCCATCTTCGCCAGCGAGGGCGGCGTGCTACGGGGCACCGTGCTGCCCCTCAAGGCTTCGGGCCACACCTACAACGACGCCGTCGACTCCCAGCCCAGCACCTGGGAAAACCTCGAGATCCGCATCGATGAATTTAGCGATTCGCAGGAAGAGCTGCAGCAGCTCGGTGTCCGGGTGGGCGACTATGTGGCCTTCGATCCGAATTTCGAGTTGAGCGGAAACGGCTTCATCAACGCCCGCCATCTCGACAACAATGCCGGGGTCGCCGTCCTGCTCGCTGCCGCCGAGGCAATGCGGCGGGAAAACATCGATCTACCCATGAGCTGCTATTTGCTGTTCACCATTTTCGAGGAGGTGGGCTCCGGTGCCTCTTCTGTCCTGCACGGCGACATCGCGGAAATGGTCAGCGTCGATAACTCCACCGTCGCCCCCGGCCAGAACTCCATCGAAACCGGGATCACCATCGCGATGATGGATTCGAGCGGGCCCTTCGACTACCACCTCACCCACCGCCTCATCGATCTCTGCGAGCGCAACGGGCTGAAGTACACCCGCGACATCTTCAAGTACTACCGCTGCGACGCCGCCTCGGCGGTGGAGGCCGGCAACGACATCCGCACCGCGCTGATCTGCTACGGGCTCGACGCCTCCCACGGTTACGAGCGCACCCACCAGTTCTCGCTCTTCGAACTCGCCAAGCTCATCACCTGCTACATGCAGAGCGAGGCGACCATCAAGCGCGACCGCATCGACCTCGGCCCTCTCGAGGGCTTCCCCACCCAGCCGCTCTAAAGCGATGTCTGACATGAAGCGCATGCCTTTGAGCAGCCTCTGGCCGCAACCGAATGTGACCCGCCGCTGCGGGCTGCTCCAACAAATGCGCTTACTCGACACACTTAACCGGCTACGCTTAAACGCTCCACGCCCTTCGAGCTTGCTCGGAGGGCACGACGATTCTGACCTCGGCATGGGGCCAAAGAAAGTAGGGGCGGGGGTGGTAGCAACCGTGAAACGTGGTTTCTTACGAAACCGCCCCCGCCTAAAAGATTTTTTGGGTGCGCATTCCGTTGTCAGAATCATTCCGCTCCCCCGGGCAAGCCGGAGGAACGGGAATCCGTGGGGATGCGGGGTCCGCACCGCTCTGCTCGCGCTGTGCAGCTTTTCCCTCGTCGCTTGCTCCCCCCAGCACGCGCCAGAAACGCCCCTAGTCATTCCTGCGGAGCCGGTGGACGGCGGAACCCTTCGCGTCGCCCTCCAGGCCGATGGACGCTCCCTGGACCCCCACCGGGTCGCCGATGCCGCGTCGATGCGGCTCGTCGAGAATCTGTACAGCACCCTCCTCCGCTATGCCGAGGGCTATGGCGAGATCGAGGGCGACCTGGCCGAGCGCTGGGAAATCGGCGACGACGGGCGAACCTACACCTTCCACCTGCGGCGCGACGCCCGCTTCCATCGTAGCGGCAGACCGGTTACCGCCGCCGATGCCGCCTACTCGCTGCGGAGAATCATCGACCACGAGATGCGGGCTCAGCAGTTCCGCCATCTGGAATCCGTCGAGGCGCCCGGGGCCTTCACCCTGGTCGTCCGGCTTTCCCAGCCTGTAGCCCCCTTCCTCACCTACCTCGCCCATCCGATGAACGCGGTGGTCGACCGCGAGGTCGTCGAAGCGAACGGCGGCCGGCTGGACCGGGCCGATGCCGGCTCCGGCCCCTTCCAGCTTGTCGAGTGGCGCAAGGACCGCCACTTCATCATGGAGCGCCATCCCGCCTATCACGAGGCGGGCCGGCCGCGACTCGGCCGCGTGCTGCTGCGCCCGCTCCCCGACGAGACCGCCCGCAGCACCGCGCTGCGCAACGGCGAGGTGGACCTCGTACTCGACGTGCCGGAAAAGGACCGCTCCCTAATCGAGCGCGCCCCCGGCGTGGCCCTGCAAAGCGTGCCCGGAACGTTCTGGGAGTATGTCGGCATGAACTGCAAGCGCAAGCCCTTCGACGACGTGCGGGTGCGCCAGGCGGTGGCCTGGGCGCTCGACCGCGAAGCCCTCAACCGCATGGTGAAGTTCAGCCGCTCCGTCCCGCTCACCGGCGGCGTGTTTCCCTCGAACCACTGGGCCTACGCCGACCTCGACCTCTACCCGGAGCCCCGCCCCGCCCGCGCCCGCGCCCTGCTCGCCGAGGCCGGCCACCCCGACGGATTCTCTACCCGGTTGCGGGTTGGCTCCGCCTTCCCCTACCAAGTCGCCGCCGCCCAGATCGTGAAGCAGCAGTTGCGCGCGGTCGGCATAGACGTGGAGCTGGTCGCCGAGGAGTCCAGCGTCTTCTTCGACGCTCTCGGCCGCGGCGATTTCGATATGACTTTGGTTGGCTGGCTCGGCTTCGTCGATCCTGACGAATGGCTGCACCCCATCTTTCATTCCGGAGGGGCCTGGAACCAGCAGGGCTATGCGAATGCGCGGGTGGATGCGTTGCTCGATGCCGCTCGCCGCGAGAGCGATCCCGACATCCGGCGCGGGCGCTACCGCGAGGCCCAGGAACTGATTTTCGGCGAGGCGCCGGTTGCCCTGCTCTATATCAACGAGCAGACCGCCGCCCGCCGCGCCGCCGTTCGGGACTACCGCGTCCACGCCACCGCCACCACCCTCTCGCTCCGCGACACCTGGCTAGCGCCATGACCCTGCTTCGCTACACCCTCTACCGCCTGCTGCATGCGCTTCCCGTTCTCCTCGGCATATCGGCGATGGCCTTTTTTCTGGTCCGCCTCGTTCCCGGTGACACGGTCACCGCGCTGCTTGGCGCCCACTACAGCGAGGCCGAGGCCGCTGCGCTTCGCGGCCGCCTCGGTCTCGACCGCCCGCTGCTGGTGCAGTACGGGCTCTGGCTCGGCCGTGTGCTCGGCGGCGACTTCGGCGTCTCGGCCTTTACCGGCGAGCCCGTGCTCGCCGCGATTACCGGCCGGCTGGGGGTCACAGGTCAACTGGTGGGCATGAGCGTCGCATTCGCTCTCCTGGCGGGTATTCCGCTTGGCCTGCTCGCGGCCGTCCGCCGCGGCCGCGCCGCCGATACCGCCGCCACCTTCCTTGGCCTTCTCGGCGTATCCATACCCGGCTTCTGGCTGGG
>CBFGVE010000017.1:0-14194 GCA_965651915.1 uncultured bacterium | reverse complement strand
TTCGAGCAGGCGGACGCCTTTGTGGACTACTGCGAGAAGAACGGTCTCTACCCCGTGGGGCACACGCTGATTTGGGATCTCCGGACGCCCGACTGGGTATTCGAAGGGGCGACCCGGGAAACGGCCCTAGAGCGCATGCGTGAATATATTCATACTGTGGTGGGACGCTACCGGGGGCGGATCAAGCTGTGGGACGTGGTGAACGAGTCGATCGATTCCCGTGGCGATCTGCATAAACACTCTCCCTGGTTGCGGATCGTCGGTCCTGACTACATCGACCACGCTTTCCGCTTTGCCCGAGAGGCCGATCCCGATGTACTTCTCTACTATAACGACAACAATTTATTCAACCCGAAGAAACGCGAGGCTGTGGTGGCACTAATTCGCCGGCTTCAAGAAGCCGCCGTCCCGATCGACGGCATCGGCATGCAGGGCCATTACTTCGGACTGCCGGTGGATGTCGAAAACACCGAGCGCAGCATCGTGGCCTTCGCCAACGAAGGGGTCCGCGTTTCATTCACCGAGATGGATATATCGGTGCTTCCTGAGGCCTGGAGATACCGCGGACAGGACATCAACGACATCATCGACTATCGCGAGGAGCTGAATCCCTACGCCGATGGTCTCCCGCCAGACATCATGGAAGAGCACAGCCGGTCGTTCGGAGCGCTGTTCCGGGTGTTCGTGAAGCATGACGACATGATCGACCGGGTGACGTTCTGGGGGGTAACCGACGCCACCTCCTGGCTGAACAATCGTCCGGTAGTGGGACGTACGGATTACCCGCTGCTGTTCGACCGCCAAGGCCAGCCCAAGCCGGCGTT
Source organism: uncultured bacterium (assembly GCA_965651915.1). Lineage (GTDB taxonomy): Bacteria > Verrucomicrobiota > Kiritimatiellia > CBFGVE01 > CBFGVE01 > CBFGVE01. The sequence continues at coordinate 13,370 of CBFGVE010000017.1, read as the reverse complement.
TCGTGCGGTGGTGAATGCGCTGCTGGGAGAAGACCGGTAATGCATTCCCCTAGCAGTATTTGATCCCCCCGCCGATTTTTCGGCTCGGAACGATCCGCTAGCCTCCATGCTGTGTAAATAGCGGAGGAGGCTTCTGTGAGCACTGATTGCTTGGTTGATCGACACATGCGCGAACGGATCTCATCCGACCGCCATGCCTGCGGGTATCCCTTTGTCACCATATCCCGCCAGGCGGGAGCGGGCGGACGCAGCCTGGCAGGCGCGATAGTCGGGCGACTGCGCATGGATGCACGCAGCCCCGATCTCGGTCGGGGCTGGCAGGTGGCCGATAGAAACCTGTGCGAGGAGCTGCTTCAGGATCCCGACATTGTGAACGTATCCCTGCGCGAGCTGGAAACCGAGGAATTCAACGGCCCAGTCGAGGATTTCATGGTGGAGGTGCTCGGGCAGCGCACCTCCCAGTTCGAAATCTACCGCAGGCTGTTCGCCATCATGCGCAGGTTGGCCTCGGTGGGCAAAGTCATCCTGATCGGCCGGGGAGGCGCCTGCGTAACCCGCAATCTGCCTGGCGGTATCCACATTCGCCTCACCGCGCCGCTGGAGCTGCGGGTAGAGAGAATGCGCGCCTGGCTAGGCGTTTCCGAGTCGGAGGCCGTCGAAGAGATCCGGCGCCAGGACCTCAGCCGCAGGCGCATGCTCAGCCAAATATTTGGAAAGGATGTACGCGATCCGGAAATTTACGAGCAAGTCTACGATACTGGCGCGGCATCCATCGATGCAATTGCCGACGAATGTGTAGAGCGCATTCAATCCATTGCCAAATCGATTGGCCGGGTGTAGCGTACGGTTCAGCCAGTCTCTTCGCCATCGTTTGACGTTTCACCCTTCTTTCAGGCAGCGCGCGTGAACAGTCTTCTATGCTGGGCTTCTCTTGACGCCGCCCATACGGCTGGCCATGCTGCCGATGGCAACGTAACCCACACCATGACCCACTTTGTCATCCAGCTTGCGGTCATCCTGATCGCCGCGCGGATGGGCGGCTCCATCTTCAGGCGCTACCTCAGGCTACCCCAGGTGCTCGGGGAGCTTTCTGCGGGAATTCTGATCAGCCCGTACGCGCTTGGCGGGTTCGCGCTGGGAACCTTCGCCCCCTTGTTTCCAGGAACAGAAACTGGATTGCCGGTGAGCAACGAACTATACGCCCTGGCTACCCTCGCTTCGATTCTGCTGCTCTTCCTCGCCGGACTGGAGACCGACCTGGGGCACTTTATCCGCTACTCCGGAGCGGCCAGTCTCGTTGGAATGGGCGGGATTATTTTTTCGTTTGGCCTTGGCGCGCTATGCGCGGTGTGGTTTGGCATCGCCGACTCATTCATGGATCCATCGGCTCTTTTTCTCGGCACGATTGCCACCGCGACATCGGTGGGGATTACGGCCCGCATCCTTTCCGAGCGCAAAAAAACCCAGTCTCCCGAAGGCGTCACCATCATGGGGGCGGCGGTGATCGACGACGTGCTGGGGATCATACTGCTGGCGGTGGTTGTGGGCGTTGCTCAACTGAGCCATGGAACCGAGGAGGTGCAGTGGAGCCAGATTGGCATCACCGCAGCCAAGGCCTTTGGCTTCTGGCTGGGCTGTACTTCTCTGGCGGTTCTGCTGGCCAAGCGGATCAGCCGCACGCTAAAAATTTCGAAGAACCCCTTCACCAGTGCCTCGATGAGCTTGGGACTCGCCCTGCTGCTTGCTGGATTTGCCGAAATGGCCGGGCTCGCCATGATCATCGGCGCCTACATCATGGGTCTGGCCCTTTCGAAAACCGACCTTGCCCTCTACCTTCGGGAGCGCTTCCAGGATGTCTACGAGCTGCTGGTCCCGGTTTTCTTCTGTGTGATGGGCATGCTGGTTGATGTGCAGGCGCTGCGCTCTGCCTTCCTGATGGGGCTGGTGTTTTCGTTGCTCGCTATTCTGGCCAAGGTCGTCGGCTGCGCCGTGCCGGCTGCGGTGGCCGGGTTCAATCTGCGGGGGAGCCTGCGCATTGGACTCGGCATGTTGCCCCGTGGCGAGGTGGCCCTGATTGTCGCCGGCGTCGGCATTTCCAGCGGCATCATCAGCTCAGACCTGTTTGGTGTGAGCATTATGATGACCATGGTCACAACCCTGCTTGCTCCACCGCTGCTCATTCAGGCCTTGAAGGGAGGCAGCGGGCTTCGCCGAGCCAAGCAGGAGCAAGGCCGGGAGACCATTCAGCAGATCAATCTCGACTTCCCCTCCCCCGACATCGCCGACTTCCTCATGGTCCGCCTTATCGCCGCCTTGAGCAACGAAGAATTCTTCGTCAACAAAATCCACGCCGAGGTACGCACCTATCAGATCCGTAAAGACGACTTATCTGCCACGCTCCAGCAGTCGGATAGCCAGATCAGCATTCTCGCTAGCGAGACCGATTGCCCTGTGATTGGCCTGATCGTTCTGGAAGAACTGATCAACCTCGAAGACCTGCTTGAATCGTGCCGACGGATGAAAGATCTGCAGGGAATGCAAAGCGATCTCGCCCGCCAGGTGTTCATCAGCCCCTCCTCACGCAACGAAGGAGGGAGATCCGAATGAAAGGGGCTTCACAGCCCGAGCCTTGGGCCATTAGAACTTCACCGAAGCCGAGTCCTGGGAGGAACTGCGACAAAGCACTAGAGAGGCAACCCTGTGCCATTTCGATGAAGGACAAGCCACACATGGGATCCGTCTGCACAGGGTAGTAGACGAAGTCATTGCCTTCGCACGAAGCTCCCCCGTGACGAAGCCGGACCATTTGCGTCCATCCACGGTTCCCCCGCCCCCTCCTGTGTCTTTCCGGGATTTCCGTGGACCCAATCCCCTACCCATTTGTGCTATCGATCCTTGATTGAGCGCTCTCACCCCAATCATTCTGTCGCAACCTGCAACGGCGGATGGGGACGATCGAGGGTAAGCGAATAAGTGTGGCGGTTAAGCGTGCCACCCCGCCCACCCATCCACATTCCCCTCATCGGATCAAATAGACGAGTTTTTCTCGCTGGCCTTCGCGGTCTACGTCGAACACGAAGGCGTTTAGGCGGTTCTCGAAGAATTCGCGGAACAGGTATTCGCCTCGGCGCTGGCTGACCATACGCATGGAGTTGACCTCCTTGATTACATCGCCGCGCTTCAGCCCCATCGCGGCAAAAAAGGATTCCTCGCCCTGGGGATCTAGGGCAAAGCCGTTGGTGCCGCTTTCTTCCCCGGGGTCCGGGACCGCCTGCATGGACATGAACACGCCGGCCAGACGCTGCGGGTCGTCCATGAGTTCCTGGTAGTAGGCCAGCAGGGCTTCGCGCTGGAGCACCCAGCGGTTCTCGCCGATACGTTTGCCAAAGCGCGACACTTCGAGCGCAGGCATATCCTCGAAGTCCAGTGGCTTGGCGGGCTGGGCGGCCGCTGCCTGGGACGGCGAGGCGTCGCCAAAGCTAAGCCACAACTCCTCGTCCCGGCCCTGGGCATGAAGGACGATGCTCTCCTGGTAGATGCGGCGCACTTCCACCTCTCCAATGAGATCGCCCTCGGCGACCAGGTGCTGCTCGCCCGCCTTGAGGTCGTCGAGTATGGCGGTGCGGCGCTGGACCTGGTTTAGCTCGGGTCCGATAAAGGAAAAAAAGGTGCCGGCCAGGCGGAACTGTCCACCCAGGGGACCACCAGAGGCCACTGTAGATCCGAGGGGACGAAACCGATCCCAGGCAGCGGAGGAAGGCCTTATGTCCTCGGGCCAGACCGGGGCGGCCACGTTTGCACCGGCCGGAGGGGGTATTCCCGGGGCCGAACCGACCCGAAGGCCAAACGCCAGGGCGAATACGGCAAGAGGCAGCGCGGGCAACCAGCGCAGTCGCAATAATAGGTTGGTGTTCCGGTCGTACATAGAAGGCAATGCCGGCGGACGAAGGACATAAGCCGGATTCTGTTGCCGGACCTCGCGGTCCAACTTCGGCCATTTATCTAATGCGATCAACCCGGAACCTTTACGCCCGGAGGCGAATGGGACGGGCCGCCCCCACGGTTCCCTATTTGATCTTGCTCCGGATGGGGTTTACCTGGACGGCTGCTTCTCTCGAAGCAACCCGGTGGTCTCTTACACCACCTTTTCACCCTTACCTGCGGCGAGCCGCAGGCGGTATGTCTCTGTGGCACTTTCCGTCCCTGGCGGTATCGCGCCAGGCCTCCCGGTTTAACACCGGGACATCCTGCCCTGTGGAGTCCGGACTTTCCTCCCCGGGCGCAAGCGCCCGGAGCGACCGAACGCCTTCGTCCGCCGACAAAGTCAATCTATCACACTCCATGCTTCCAGTACAGGATGCGTCCGCAGTAGTCGCAGGGAGTGATCTGCTGGCCTCCCCGGGCATTCATAACCGTCTGGGGAGGGAGCTTCATGAAACATCCCCCGCACACTCCGCTGCTGTCCACCGCCACTAGGGCGTAGTCTCCGCGGCGCTGGAAAATCCGGTCGTAGCGGCCAAGCCAATTCACATCGATTCCCTTGGCAAGCTCGTCGCGCCCCGCCTGGAGCTTTTCGATCTCGCCTAGAATGTTGGCCTCGCGCTCAGCCATGGCCGCGACATCCTGGGCCACGAGCTTCTCCTCCTCGGCCAGTTCGGCCGCCTTCTGGGCGACTACTTTGCGGAGGGTCTCAATGGACTCCATGAGGACAATTTCTTCCTCCTCGACTTCCCTGATCTTTCGCTCGGTCGAGGAGATTTCCCGAGTCAGCGCCCGGTACTCGTCGTTATTCTTAACTGCCATCTGCTGGTTCTTGTATTTCTTGACCCGCTCTTTCAGATCCTCGATGCGGCCTTCGGTGGATTTGCTTTCCACCTCTTTGCGCTTGAGTTCATCGCGGGCTTCTTCGAGCGAGCGGCGATTGTCTCCCAGACGGGATTCAATCTGCTCCTTCCGGGCCGGAATATCGCTGGCTTCACGGGTCAGCCGGGTTATTTTCCGGTCGCGGTCTTGGAGAATGAGCAACTGTTCTAGTTCGGACGACACACCAGCCTCTTTCATGTTTCAGTTAAACGAGTTGTTCAGATAAATCGAATGGGCGTCAAAAGTCAATGCTTAATGGGTTCTCAATCCACTGCGGCAAGCTCCTCCCAGCTCAAGCTCCTGGGGAGGCGCCCCCGCTCGACGAGCCGGCGTACGTATTTGGCGAACACGTCGGTTTCAAGATTTACCCGGTCCCCTGGCTTCAGGCCCTGCATATGGGTTTCCTCGAAGGTATGGGGGATAATGTGGACGGTGAATCCGTCTTCGAGCACCTCGGCGACGGTCAGGCTGATTCCATCGAGGCCGATGGACCCCTTGTATACCATTTCGTCCAGAATCGAGGCCGGGCAGCCCAGCTCGAACACCCAGTCGCGCCCCGCCTGTTCGATACGGCGGACCGTACCCGTTCCGTCAACGTGGCCCTGGACGATATGCCCGCCCATGGGATCTCCGAAACGGAGCGCCCGTTCCAGGTTGACCAGCTTACCCTCGACCTGATCACGAAGGTTGGTACGCCGGAACGTTTCATCCAGCACGTCGAACGCGAGCAGGCCATGTCCCTGCTCAGCCACGGTCAGGCAGACCCCCATAACCGCGACGCTTTCGCCCAGCTCGACGGGTCTATCCCAGGGGGCATACTCAACGACCAGCCGTCCCCCGCCTTTGAACTGGGATTGGGAGCGGACACGGCCAAGCTTTTGGATGATACCGGTGAACATGGGGCTAGTTCCTTTGGCGGGTTGATTTGAGGGCGGTGGTGAGGGCCGATGTCACAGGGCGGCAGCGGATTAGCAAATCGGGTCCGAGAATTTCCTGCCCACATACCTCAAGCTGTGGCCTATCGCCGATCAGCCAGCCGGGGCCTGCTAGTGCGGGGCGGGCGTCGCCGCCCAAAATCGCGGGGGCGACAAACCAGGCCAGTTCATCGACCAGTCCCGCATGCACGAGCGAAGCGGCAAGAACTCCCCCACCCTCGCATAGCACCCGCATAATTCCGAGGCCGGCCAGCTTGCCGAGGACATCGTCCAGGTCGAGTCGGCCATCACGCAAGTCGCAAACGACGACGCGGGCACCTCCCTGTTCCAGCTTCGCTCGGCGAGCCTTGGAGAGCTGCCGACCTACGCAGACCACGGTTTGCGAGGCGAACCGGTCAGAGAGAAGCTTCGCGTCGGGGGGAATGCTTCCTGAAACCGAGCATATCACCCGGTAGGGCTTGCGGCCCAAGCGGGGCGAAGGGAGCAGCGAGGGGTTGTCCTGCCGCACCGTCTCCCCCCCCACCAGGATGGCATCCGCCGAGCGTCGCATCTCCTGCACCCTCGCACGGGCCACGGGGCCGGTTATCCAACGGGAGGCACCGCTGCGGTCCGCGATGCGCCCATCCAGCGTGGCCGCCAATTTAAGCACGAGCTGTGGGCGACCCAGGATCATACGGGTCGCGAAGGGAGCGATCAGCGCGTCGCCTTCTTTCTGGCAGATCCCCTGCTCCACTCGAAGTCCCGCCTCGCGGAGTAGCGTCAAGCCGCGACCGGCATGGGCTGGATTGGGATCGACCGACGCGCAGACCACCCTGCGGATACCGCTGCGGAGTACCAGGTCGGTGCACGGGGGCGTACGCCCATGGGTTGAACACGGTTCGAGGGTGACGTAGAGGGTTGCGCCCCGGGCCGCGTCCGCAGCCTGGGTTATTGCGTTGACCTCGGCGTGGGGCCCCCCTGCTCTGCGGTGATAGCCCTCGCCCAGGATGCGGCCACCTCGGACTACAACAGCCCCGACGGGGGGATTGGGACGGGTCAGACCCTCGCCGAGAGAGGCGAGGCGCAATGCTTCACGCATGAAGGTTTCATCGCGGGAGGGCTTCATGGGCGGGGGCTTCGGCAGTGGGACGCTCGCCGAGGAGCGCGTCTACAAATTCGCGGGGATCAAAGGGTGCGAGGTCGTCGGGCCCTTCCCCCAGGCCCACAAAGCGCACGGGCACCCCCAACTCGCGGATGACCGAAAGCAGGAATCCTCCCTTGGAGGACCCATCGAGCTTGGTGATGACTACGCCAGTGAGCGGCACAACCTCATTGAAATAGCGCGCCTGGCCCAGGGCATTCTGGCCGAGGGCGGCATCGAGAACGACCCAGGTTTCGTGCGGCGCGCTGGGCAGCCGCTTCTGCAAGGCGCGGCGCATCTTGTCCAGCTCAGCCATAAGCGGCTTCTTGGTATGCATCCGTCCAGCCGTGTCGATCAGCAGGACATCCATGCCCCGGGCCTGGGCGGCGCCGAGGGCATCGAAAGCCACCGAGGCGGCATCGGAGCCGGACTGGCCACCAACCACCTCGCAGCCGACGCGGCCGGCCCACAGCTTCAGCTGCTCCACCCCCGCCGCACGGAAGGTGTCGGTCGCCCCCAGCAGCACCTTGCGTCCACGATTCCGGGCAAGATGGGCCAGCTTGGCGGAGGTGGTGGTTTTTCCCGATCCGTTGATACCCACCAGCAGAATGGTGAAGGGGCTTTCGTCGGTAGGCCACTCAAAGTGTGGATGATCGCCACTGGCGGTCAAAAGGGATGCGCGCAGCCGATCCCGCAGCGAGCCGCCTCCCCGGTCCGGTTTTTCGAGCTGCTGGATCAGTTCGCCTACCAGACGGGGCGAAATGTCGGCGGCCAGGAGGCAGGCCTCCAGATCCTCGAGGCTGTCCTCGTCGGGTGCCGCATCGCGACCAAGTATTCGATTAAGCGCTCCCGCAAACTTCTGGCGGGTGCGGCTCAAGGCATCCAGCCAGGAAGCCATTAGAGGCCTCCCTTGAGGTGGGGGAGGCTGGTGGCAGGAGTGCGTGCCGGACGGTCGAGGTCCTTGCGTATGCGGTCCAGGATGCCGTTCACGAAGCGGCCCGACTCAAAGCTGCTGTGCATCTTGGCAATCTCTACCGCCTCGTTGATGGAAACCACAGGCGGCACATCGGTCTGGTAGATCATCTCGTAGAGGGCGATCCGGATAAGGTTGCGGTCTACGCCGCCCATGCGATGGACATCCCAGTTCTGGGCATATTTCTGGATGATCGCGTCGATCTCCATACGGTGCGATTCGACGCCCCGTATGAGGCTTTCGGCGTATTCGCGCACGGTAGCGGTGGAGGCGAGCCAGGCATCGAATTCCTCCCGGCTGGGTTCATCGTCGCCGCTAGGCTTCTCGTCATACTGGACAAGAAACTGCATCTGCCAGAAATCCTCGACCGCTTCGGGAAGGTCGCCCTGGTTGAGGTCGCGCTGGAACAGGAACTGCATCGCCCATTCGCGGGCCTGGTGGCGGGCTTTCACCGGCGCTCCTGCTGCAGGGCGCCGATGACGCGGGCGGTTTCGATAGCCGCGAGACCCGCATACCAGCCCCGGCTCTTGCGTCCGCTCAGCGCCCGGGCCTCGGCCTGGGCCAGCGTGCGGGCGGCAAGGACCCCATCGATGACCGGAAGGCCACGCTCGCAACCAAGCTTGCACAGGGCCTGGGTGACGGTGGTGGTGATTAGGTCGGCGTGGGGTGTTTCCCCCTCGATAACCACGCCCAGGGCGATCAGGGCATCGAACGGATCGCGGTCCAGCAGCGTCTGGGCGGCCAGCGGGATCTCGAAGGCCCCGGGAACCCAGACCACCGTCAGATCCACCTCGCGGACGCCATGCTCGACCAGGCAGTCGCGGGCCGAGGAGGCCAGCGCCCCGGTCAGTGTGGCATTGAAGCGGCTCACCACCAATGCGACGCGAAGGCCAGCACCGTGGTGAGTTCCCACGAACTGGCGGGCCGCTCCAGGGGAAAAGTGATCGATGGACAGGGCAGAATCGGATTCATTCAACTGCATGGGAAACATATCCTTGGGAAAGCGGCCTTCTATACCATGGCCTAGAGCATATGGCCAAGCTTGGTTCGCTTGGTTTCGAGATAGCGTGCGTTGTGCTCGGTGTGGGGAAGAATCAGGGGTACCCGCTCGGACACCTCGATGCCATGCCGCTCGATACCGGTAATCTTGCGGGGGTTGTTGGTGATGAGGCGGAGTCGGGAGAGCCCGATTTCCTGGAGGATCTGGGCGGCGATTCCATAGTCCCGGAGATCCGCCTCGAAGCCTAGCTTCTCGTTGGCCTCGACGGTGTCGAGCCCAGTGTCCTGCAGGGCATAGGCATGGATCTTGTGCCGGAGGCCGATTCCCCTGCCCTCCTGTCGCAGATAGACAATGACGCCGCAGCCCCGCTCGGCAATCATCCGCATCGAGGTGTCAAGCTGGGCGCCGCAATCGCAGCGGACCGATCCAAAAACGTCGCCCGTGAGGCATTCGCTATGGAGCCGGACGAGTGGGGACTCCTCCTGCCCGGGGTCTCCCATGACCAGGGCTAGGTGTTCGTCCTCGTCGAGCGAGGAATGGTATAGGCGGAGATCGAACATGCCCACCGCAGTGGGCATACGGGTGGTGTGCTCCAGGCTGACCAGAATTTCGGTGCGGCGCCGGTAGGCAACCAGGTCGGCGACACTGACCAGCCGTAGACCATGCACCCTGGCGAATTCCAGCAGATCGGGAAGGCGGGCCATTTCGCCATCGTCGCGGATGATTTCGCAGATCACCCCAGCGGGTTTGAACCCGGCCAGGCGAGCCAGATCCACAGCCGACTCGGTATGACCAGGACGAACAAGGACGCCCCCTTTCACCGCCTCGAGAGGGAACAGATGGCCGGGCGAACGGATATCCTGGGGAGCGCTACGCTCGTCGATCATCACCCGGATAGTTTCCGCGCGGTCGCTGGCGCTGATTCCGGTGCTGACTCCCCGAACCGCGTCCACCGATTCCATGAAGGCGGTGGAGTAGGCATCCTCGATACCCCGCTTGTTCATGCGGGCAAGGCCGAAGCGACTCAACTGGGAGCGCTCCATTGCGAGGCAGATCAGGCCTCTCCCTTGACGGGCCATGAAATTGATGGCCTCGGGGGTCGCCCTCTCCGCCGCGCAGATGAGGTCTCCCTCGTTCTCCCGGGATTCGTCATCGACCACGATGACCATCTCCCCCCTCTTGATGGCGGCAATGGCGTCCTCGATCGGATCGAAGGCGACGGGCTGGTCTGGCGATGCTGTCTGGGCTGTGCTCATAGGGTCCGCTTTCAACGAGTCCGGGATGGGTAGACGGCGGGAGAGCACAGACCTTGAGCCGCAACCCGCGCGACGCGGGAAACGACTGGGCCGATCTTCTCCCATCCAGACTGTACTGTCGGCTGCGGGTATCCTGTGCAATCTGCTGGTCGCACCGGATTACGGCATCCACCTCGGACGCTTTCCGAGGGTCGCGGGCTTTCACCGCCGGTCAGGAATTTCACCTTGTCCCGAAGATCGTTTATTCAATTGATTTAGATCCACGAAACTACCCCCCGGGTGAGAAATCTCAAGGAAAAACATCCACCCAAAGAAATCTTGCTGGAAGCAGTCGCTTGATCTACCATTGTCCACCAGAAAGAGCCCCACTGCACCCCTTATTCCGCTATAGGAGACTCCATGAAAGAGGAACGGCGCCATCCCCGGTTCGAACAGGAAGTGGTGATCAGCTTCGAGCCCACGGTCCCCCAGGGAGCAAAGCCTACCGGGCTGCTCGACATGCCCGCCTGGCTGCTGGGCCTTTCCGAGGGGGGCGCGATGATCCGCACCGAGCGCTACATTCCGGTACCGACCCCCTTGAGCATCCAGCTTTCCATCGGGTCCGAGGGCTCCAACCGGACCATGAGCGTCGACGGGATCGTCCGTTGGGCAAAGTCGGCTGACGAGGGCCACCCTTTCAATCTCGGCATCGAATTTCTCCGCGTTGATCCAGACGACTTGAACATTCTGCGGGAGTACCTTCGCCAACTCGAAGGCTCCCACGCACCAACCCAGCACTGATTCAACCAGGAGGCAAGCCTCCGTGAACACGGTTCGCAAGGCGGTGGTCGCCGGCAGGTTCTACCCGTCGGACGCGGTGGAGCTGGACGCCGAGGTTCGGCGCTATCTGGATGATGCAGAACAAGAACGGTCCTCCGCACCGCCTAAGGCGCTGGTCGCCCCCCACGCTGGATACGCCTACTCTGGCCCGGTGGCGGGAAGTGCCTTCGCTAGTCTTCGCGGGCATGCCTCGGCTATTCGGCGCGTAGTGCTCGTTGGCCCCTCCCACTACTTCTCTTTCGATGGAGTGGCCGTCTGCGGCGCGACGCACTATGAAACTCCGCTCGGGCTGATTCCGGTTGATACCGATTCGATCAGGGCGATCGGCGGAACCCCGGGGATTCTCCGGCACGACCTCGCCCATTACCAGCGGGAGCACGCATTAGAAACCCATCTTCCCTTTCTCCAGACCACGCTGGAAAGCTTCTCGATCATCCCCCTTCTAGTTGGCACATTTCCCGCACAGGCGATGCGCAATCTTCTTGAGCGGCTATGGGGAGTCCAGGACACCCTGGTGTGCATCAGCAGCGACCTCAGCCACTACCATCCCTACCGGGAAGCATGCAAGCTGGACGCAGATACATCTGCGGCGATCGAACGGCTCGACTCCGGACCGGTGACGGCCACCAGGGCGTGCGGATACGTCGCGCTGCGGGGCTTACTCGAGTGCGCCCAACGGAAACACATGACGGCCCACACCCTGGATCTGCGCAATTCTGGCGATACCGCCGGTCCCCGGGATGGAGTCGTTGGGTATGGAGCCTATGCATTCCGCTAACCCAGCGCTACTCTCCAGAAAGCACCAGGCCTTGCTGCTGGACATTGCCGAGAAGTCCATTCGCTCTAGGCTGGAAGGCAGCAGGGGCGGGTACCCCCTTCCCTCTGAACTCCCTGCGGAACTTGAAGTGGTTCGGGCCTCGTTCGTGACCCTGGAGAAAGATGGCGAACTGCGGGGCTGCATTGGCACGCTGACCGCCCGCATACCCCTTGCCGAGGATGTGGCCCGAAACGCGCGGCTAGCCGCCTTCGAAGACCCACGCTTCAGTCCGGTCACCGAGGAGGAGCTTCAGCAGCTTGAAGTACACCTATCGATCCTGTCCCCGCTCGAACCAATGCGCTTCACCAGCGAGCCCGATCTACTGGCCCAACTGCGTCCGGGCATCGACGGACTCGTACTGGAAAGCGGGCACAACCGGGGCACCTTTCTTCCAGCCGTCTGGGAACAATGCCCCACGCCGGCGCATTTCCTGCGGGAACTTAAGCGCAAGGCGGGACTTCCCTGGGAATATTGGAGCGACAGCATTTCGGTGAGCCGCTACACCGTGGAATATTTTGGACGCAAATGGGCTGGCAGGCCGGCAGGAGACCTGCCGGGCACTACCTGCCCATAAAGAGATTCAGCGACTAGCCGTCGCGGAACCGGGTGAGGAGGCTCACCACTCGTCGCGGCGACGCGAGTCATCGCGGCGTCCGCCACCGCTACCCCGGCGTCCACCGAAATCGCGGGAGCCTCCACGGCCACCACCTCCGCCGCCGCCACCAAAGTCGCGAGCCGGACGGTCGCCGTAACCACCGCCGCCGCCACCGTAGCCGCCTTGGCCTCCACCCTGGCCGCCGTAGCCGCCACCGTATCCGCCACCACCCTGGCCCTGGTATCCGCCGCCGCCCTGGCCACCGCCAAAACCACCGCCTTCGCGGGGGCGATAGCCGCCGCCACCACCGGAGCGGGGACGCTCCTCGCGAGGACGAGCTTCATTGACCTTGAGATTGCGGCCCTGGAAAGGCGCGCCATTCAGTTCTTCGATAGCCCGGTTTCCCTCGTCGTTGTTCGCCATTTCCACAAAGCCGAAGCCCTTGGAACGCCCGGTATCCCGGTCTAGAATCACCTTGGCGGAGGTCACTGCGCCAAAGGCTGCAAACGCATCTCTGAGATCGTCGTCAGAGGTTCCGTACGGCAGGTTGCCGACGTAGATGTTCATACTCGTCCTCGTTCATTGCCCGGTTTTACTTCCCCGCCGCTAGCATCGGGCTTCTGCCAGGACAGGTCGTAGCGCCACCGCCGGAAGGCTGCGGAACTAGGAAAGGGGTGTGGGAATGCCAGGTCGCCCAACAGGAAAATGGGCCGGTGATGGCGGAAAGCGGAGGGGAAACGGGCGGACATGGCAGGAAGGCGGTTCGGAAAAAGTGCAGGAGTGAATTCGGAGTCGGATGGCCTGTAGCGGAGAGCCTGGTCTGGCCTGGGTGGCGGTAATTCGCTAGTCGATGATGGTAGAAATCCCAAAAAGCCTAGAATTCACTGCATTGGACGAACGGCACGTCCGGTTCGATTCGCGCAATGTAGAAGGGCGCATTGTACGGGTCAAGTCTAAATTTTTTCTATTTGCATTCCCCCACCCGCTGGCCT
>CBFGVE010000016.1:0-14229 GCA_965651915.1 uncultured bacterium | reverse complement strand
GGTCTCGGCTTCCGCTGCGGCTTCCTCGGCCTGCTCCACCTAGAGATCATCCAGGAGCGCCTCCGCCGCGAGTACGACCTCGATATCATTTCGACCTATCCCGGGGTGATCTACAAGGTCTACCTGCGCAACGGCGAGATGATCGAGGTCGACAACCCGGTTTTCCTGCCCGATCCCACCCGGATCGAGCACATGGAGGAGCCCCTCATCCATGCCAGCATCATCTGCCACAACGAGCACATCGGCGAGATGGTCCAGCTCATCCACGACCGGCGCGGCGAGCTGGAGAAAACCGACTCCATCGACACCCGCCGGGTAATGCTGAGCTGCACCCTTCCGCTCAACGAAATTCTCGTGGACTTCCACGACCGGCTCAAGAGCGCCAGCCGGGGCTATGCCTCCATGGACTACGAGCCGCGCGGCTACGCCCAATCCGACCTCGTCCGCCTCGACATCATGGTGCACGGCGAGGTGGTCGATGCCTTCTCCTCCATCGTCCACCGGACCAAGGCGGAGTCCCGGGGGCGCCAGATGTGCAAGTCGCTCAAGGACGTGATTCCCCCCCAGCTTTTCGTGGTGCCGGTCCAGGCCGCCATCGGCGGGAAGATTATCGCCCGGGAGAGTATCCGCGCGATGCGCAAGGACGTGACCGCCAAGTGCTATGGCGGCGACATCACCCGCAAGCGCAAGCTGCTCGAGCGCCAGAAGGAAGGCAAAAAGAAGATGAAGCAGATTGGCCGGGTCAGCATTCCCCAGGAAGCTTTCATCTCGGTGCTCAAATCCAGCTAGGCGGAACTCCATGAACTTTTTCGAGCGACGGAAGATGAAGAAGCACGTGCGGCACCTGCTGCACGAGGCCCGCCACGTCCGTCACATGCGCGAGGACGTCGCCGATCCAGCCGCTATCCAGGCCTTGGAATCGGCGGAGAGCGAGTTGTCCGAGGCTTGGAAGGCGCTGGACCGGGTGGCTATCGAGTCCGCCGCCGAGCGCCTCGCCGAGCGGGTGGGGAAGGTGCAGCCCGAACGCCCCGACGCCCGTATCCGCGAAATCGTCGAGATCGTTGTCATCGCCGTGGCGGCTGCCATGGCGCTGCGCGCCTACTTCGTCCAGCCCTTCAAAATTCCCACCGGCTCCATGCAGCCCACGCTGTATGGAATTACCTACGAACCCTCCGCGAGTCCCGGGCTCACCGATGCGCGCGGCGTCAACCTGGTGAAGCTGTTTCTCACCGGGCGCCGCTACGCGGAAATCAAGGCGTCGGCGGATGGAATCGTAAGCTTCGTGCAGCGCCAGCTCGACGGCCATACCGTGATTGTGGTTGGCAACCGCGAGTACCGGGCGTTTCCCGGCATGGTTGAACGGGTTGCCGAGGGCGATCTCGTACGCAAGGGACAGGCCCTCGCCAGCGGGATCCGCAAGTCGGGCGACCATATCTTCGTGGACAAGGTGTCCTACAATTTCCGCCGTCCCCGGCGCGGGGATGTGTTCGTGTTCAATACCGATGGCATCACTCACGAGCAGATCCAGCGCCACAGCTTCTATATCAAGCGGCTGGTCGCGCTCCCTGGCGAGTTGGTCCAGATCCATCCTCCCCACCTGGTGATCGACGGTCGCAAGATCGAGGAGCCGGAGGGCGTTGCCAGGGTTACCGCCGGCGTGGACGGCTACTACGGCTACCGGCTGGCGGAGCATCATCCGAGCATTCTCAACAGCCGCGCGGCCTCGCTGCTTCTTGGCCCCGGCGAGTACCTGCCGCTGGGCGACAACACCCGCAGCAGCCTCGATGGCCGCTACTTTGGTCCGGTTCGCAACGAACAGGTCGTTGGCCCCGCGTTCATGGTTTACTGGCCCTTCACCCGCCGCTGGGGGCTGGTGGACAGGTAGGCGCCTCCGATGGTTCGCTTTAACGGCATACGGCAGATCTACGGCAAGTCGGCGGACAGCATTTTCTCCGCGCATGTGCTGGTGGTCGGCCTGGGGGGCGTGGGATCGTGGACCGTGGAGGCGCTCGCCCGCTCGGGAATCGGAGCGCTGACCCTGCTCGATGGCGACGAGGTCTGTGTGTCCAACGTAAACCGGCAGATCCACGCGCTCGACGGGTCCATTGGGCGGCCCAAGGCCGAGGTGCTGGCCGAGCGGGTCCGTGCGATCCATCCTGACTGCCGGGTGAGCGTTCTTCCCGAATTCTTCTCGGCTTCCACTCTCGACCGCCACCTCGCCGCACCCTACGACTATGTGGTCGACGCGATCGACGGGGTGACGAACAAGACCCTGCTGATCGCCGCCTGCCGCGACCGGGGTCTTCCGCTGGTCGTCAGTGGCGGGGCAGGTGCGCGGCGCGATCCGACCCAGGTGAGGGTGGGAGACCTCTCCGAGAGCTACAACGACGCCCTGCTGGCCTTCGTGCGAAAGCGCCTGCGCCAGCAGTTTGGGTTTCCCCGCAAGGGCAAGTTCCGCATCCGCTGCGTATATTCCCCGGAACTCGTGCCCAGGCCGGTCTCCGAAGCTTGCTCTGCCGAGGGCGACGGGTTGTTCGGGGCCAGCCCCCGCCTCAACTGCGAAGGCGGGCTCGGGGCCTTGGCCTTTGTCACCGGCACCTTCGGCTTCCTCGCCGCCGCCGAAGCGATCCGGCATATAACCGGCAGGAATGTCGGCTAAGGATCCTCGGGGATGGTCAAAGGATGGCTGGGGGCAGAGTGCGCCGTCGATTGGGTTTGACCCCCGGGGTGCCTGGGCTATTCTTGGCTACACGTCCAACCACGGGAGATGGTCATGAAAAAGTTTACCCGGTTTCTGCTCGTCCTTGTGCTCGTTCTTTTGGCGGGCCTGCTCGTCCTCAACTACAAGCTGGGCGACATAGTGAAAGCTTCGGCCGAGAAGTTCGGCCCGGTGGCCCTCAAGGTGCCCGTAAAGCTGGAAAGCGCCGATTTCAGGCTGCTGCGGGGCTACGTCGAGCTGAAGGGGCTCCAGATCGGAAATCCTGATGGCTTCAAGACCCCCAACGCGTTCTCCCTGGACCGCATTGTGGTGGATCTCGACCCCAAGTCCCTGTTCAGCGATACCATCGTTATCCGCGAAATTCTGGTCGAGGCCCCGGAGGTCACTTATGAACGAGGGCTACGCACCAGCAACCTTGGCGCACTGATCGATGGCATGTCGCCTGAAAAGACCGATGCGGAGCCCGCTCCCGAGCCTGAGCCTGAGCCGGCCTCCGGCAAGAAAGTGGTGATCGACCGGGTGCTGGTTTCGGCAGGACAGATCAATCTAAGCGCGGGAATCATGATGGGGCAAGCCGTGCCGATCCCGCTTCCGCGGGTTGAACTCAAAGGTATTGGCCGGGAGAAGGAGGGCGCCAGCCCCGTCGAAGCGGTCGTGGAGATTGTAAAGGCCATCGTCGGTTCGGCGGTGAGTGCTGCCGGAGCGGTCGTCGAGCTGGCCGGGGACGGGGTTAAGGCGGCAGGGAGGATGGCAGGCGATGCGGTGGGTGCTGCGGGGAGCGCCGCCAAGGCGACCGCGGGCGCGGTGGGCGACGCGGCGGGAGCGACCGCTGGAGCCATCGGCGATGCGGCGGGAGCGGTTGGTCGGGGGGCGGGTGCGGCGGTTGGAGCAGCCGGTGATGCGGCCAAGGGACTGGTCCGTGGAGTGGGGGGGCTGGTGGGCATGGGCAAGGACAAGCCGGAGCAAAACGAGGAGGAGGCCTCGGCCGATCCGGATCAGGACCCTGCAAGCGCCAAATAAGCGGCCTGTCCAGCCCCGGGCTTGCACATGCTACGGCCATGCATTACCGTATTCGGTAGAGAACGCTAGATTAACCGCTAGGGAGAACTTTATGAGCAAAGTGCCATGTGTAAAGGATTTGATGCAGACCTCGCTCGTCACGCTCAATCCGGATATGGATATTTTTCAGGCCATCTCGATCCTGCTGCGCCACCGCATATCCGGCGCGCCGGTGGTCGATGAGGGAATGAAGCTCGTCGGCATGCTTTCTGAAAAGGACTGCCTGCGGATCTTCGTAAGCGGCGCGTTCAACCAGTTGCCCGGCGCCCACGTTCACGACTACATGACGAAGGACCCAGTTACCCTTTCGCCCGACGACGACCTTTTCAACGTGGTGTCCGTCTTTCTCTCCAAGCCCTTCCGGCGCCTGCCGGTGCTTGAGGATGGGAAGCTGGTGGGCCAGGTGAGCCGCCGCGATGTACTCGACGGCACCCGCAAGATCTGGGAGGCCCCGCCCGAGGACAAGCAGCAGTGGACTGACTCGAAGTATATTCCCGAGCAGATTCAGGCTATTCTCAAGATGCGCACCACCCGCTGAACCATGGGGTGTTCGCGGAGTCCCCGGGGGCCGGAGGGGCTCCGTGATTTTTTTGTGGTCTCCTTTGAATCTTCTGGCACTTGCGGCGTCCAACGAGGTTTAAAGCAGTCCTCATGGTTAGTATTCAAACAATCGCCAGCCGCGCCGGGTCAGTATTGACCCTCGTTTTGTTCGCCTTGGGACTGGCAGGCTGCGCCACGCCGGAAAAGCACCGGCTGCAGGCCGACGAAGCCGCCTACGGAATCATTGCCGAGGCCCAGGAAAAGGTCCTGGGCCGCACCGAGCCGTTCAGCGTTGAGTCCTCCGCGGATACGCTCCGCCGCCGCCTCATGCTCGACCAGTTTCTTCCCTCCTCCGACGCGGCGTCGCTCGGCGTGGCCGAGGTGGAGCGCATTCCCCAGTGGCCCGATCCCGCCTATACGCCCTATGAGCCTTCCGAGCGGCTTCTTGCGGAGGAAAGTGTGGATCCCGGCCAGGCCGCGCTGAATATCGAGCTGGTGAATGCCCTGCAAATCGCTGCCCGGGGCAGCCGCGAGTACCAGGAGCAGAAGGAGGCGATCTTTTCCGCTGCCCTCCGCCTCGATCTGGAGCGCGACGCATTCCGGAATAGCTGGACTGGTCGCCTGCGCGGCATGCTCAGTACAGACGGCAGCGGCGACGAGCGGGTGAGCGGGGCTGAAACGGCTGCGGGTCTTGGACTTAAGCGCAACCTCCAGGCGGGTGGATCCTTCGCCCTGGACCTGGGGGTCGATCTGGTCAAATTGCTCACTCAGGACAAGTCGTCGGCCTACGGACTTCTCGCGGATGCCACGCTCACCATGCCCCTACTGCGGGGATCGGGCCGCTTCGTCGTCCAGGAGCCGCTTACCCAGGCGGAGCGCGACGTGGTCTATGCGATCTACGCCTTCGAGCAGTTCAAGCAGAGTTTTTCCGTGAGGATCGCTTCCGAGTACCTCGGCGTTCTCCAGCAGCTCGACCAGGTAGACAACGCGCGCGGCAACTACGAACGCCTCATGCAGTCCACCCGCCGCGCCCGCCGCCTCGCCGACGCGGGCCAGCTACCCGAGATCCAGGTCGACCAGGCATTGCAGGACGAGCTGAGAGCGCGCAACCGCCTCATCTCGGCTGAGGCGGCCTACGAGCGCAATCTCGACGCCTTCAAAATCAGTTTGGGTCTCCCCGCCGATACCCGCCTGGAGCTTGATCGCGGTGCCCTTGACCTGTTGACCGAGAGCGATGCCGACGTGGCGGGAGGGGGCGCTGGATCCCCCGACGCCAAGCCGCCGGCGCAGGGATCGGTGGTAGGCCCGCTGGAAATGGAAGCGGAGCGTGCTGTTCGTTTGGCCCTGGAGCATCGGCTGGATCTGCGCACGCGTGTCGGCCAGGTCTTCGACGCGCAGCGAGGCGTTGCCGTCGCGGCGGACGCGCTGCGCGCCGACCTCACCCTGCTCGGCCGGGGCACGGCGGGGCAGTCGAGGAACCTAGGCTCGGCCGGCAGCGGAGATGCCCGACTCGATTTTTCCGAAGGCCGCTATTCCGGCGGGCTCACGATGGATTTCCCCCTCGAGCGCACCAGCGAACGGAACCGGTATCGCAGCAGCCTTATTCAGTTCGAGCGGGCGGTCAGGGCGGTGCAGGAGCTTGAGGACCAGATCAAGCGTTCTATACGCGATGCGCTCCGCGGCCTGCGCGAGAGCCGTGAAACCGTGGCGATTCAGGCCCGTTCTGTCGAGGTCGCCGCCCGCCGCCTGGAGAGCACCAGCATGTTTATGGAGGCGGGGCGAGCCCAGATTCGCGACGTGCTGGAAGCCGAGGAGGCCTTGCTCAATGCCCAGAACACGCTGACTTCCGCTCTGGTACGCTACCGTGTCCAGGAGCTTGAGCTACAGCGCGACATGGGGCTGCTGGCTGTGGATGCCAACGGCATGTGGCGTGAATTTGATCCTGCCGCCGACGAAGAAGAGGAACCTACCGAATGAATACATCCCCCCGCCCGCGCAACAAGAACATCCGGCGGTTCGCCGCGCTCGCCCTGGTGGTTGGCCTGGCGGCATGGGCGGTTCGCTGGTACTCGGGCACCGAATCCAAGCCCGACACCACCCTGGAGGCGACCTTCACCGTGAAGCGCGGGCCGCTTTCGATCAGCATCGCCCAGGCAGGCACTATTCAGGCGCAGCAGCAGCAGATCATCACCAGCGAGGTTGAAGGACAGAATGCCATCACCTTTCTGGTCGCCGAGGGCTCGCTCGTCAAACCCGGCGACCTACTCGTCCAGCTCGACTCCAGCAATCTGGAGGCAGCCCTTGAAGAGCAGCTCATCCGGGTGCAGAACGCCGAGGCTGCCTTCATCCGTTCGCGGGAAAATTTTTCCGTGGTCAAAATCCAAATAGAAGGCGACACGGCCAATGCCGAGCTCAACCTGCGGTTCGCCCGGGAAGATCTGAACAACTATAAGGAAGGCGAATACCGGCAGCGGCTCCTCCAGGCCGATTCCAAGATCACCCTTGCCGAGGAGGAGCTTCAGCTCGCCGCCCGCAAGCTCGAATGGTCGGAAAAGCTGTTCGAGGAAAACTATATCTCGCAGTCCGATCTCGATGCCGACCGCCTGTCCCACAACCGCGCCAAGCTCAATTTGGAGTTGGCGCACGCCGATCGCA
Source organism: uncultured bacterium (assembly GCA_965651915.1). Taxonomy (GTDB): domain Bacteria; phylum Verrucomicrobiota; class Kiritimatiellia; order CBFGVE01; family CBFGVE01; genus CBFGVE01. The sequence goes on along the minus strand of CBFGVE010000016.1, from coordinate 7,256 downwards.
AGCTGCTCGAGGAATTCACCTTCACCCGGGAAATGGCCAAGCTCGAAAGCGCAGTTGAGCAGGCGGCGCGAAATCTGGAGCGGGTGCGGCTGAGGGCGGTGGCCGACAGCGTGCAGGCGCAGGCCGACCTGAACGCCAAGGACGCGGAATGGCGCAACCAGCAGCGACGCCAGAAGCGCATCGAGGACCAGATCAAGAAAACGCGCATCGTGGCCGACCGGGCCGGGCTGGTCGTCTATGCCACCTCGGCCAAAGTGAGCTGGAGGGGTGGAGGAGAGCCACTCGAAGTGGGCCAGCTCGTGCGGGAGCGGCAGGAGCTGATCTATCTGCCCACGGCCGATCTTATGAAGGCCGAGGTTCAGGTTCACGAGAGCAACCTCGACAAGCTTCAGATCGGCCAGCCAGCGGTGATAACCGTCGATGCTCTCCAAGGGCGCACCTTTATGGGCAAGGTGTCCCGAATCGCTCCGCTGCCCGATGCGAACAGCATGTACATGAACCCGGACTTGAAAATCTACCGCACCGAGATCCAGATCGATGGAAACCAGCCCGATTTGCGCACCGGCATGAGCTGTATGGCCGACATTCTCATCCAGCAGCATGAGGACGCCGTCTACGTGCCAGTGCAGGCGGTCATTCGCATCGACCGTCAGCCCTCGGTCTATCTGCGCGGCGGTCGCGAGTTCAAGCCGGTGCCGGTTGAGGTGGGTCAGGACAACAACCGCATGATCCAGATCATTAGCGGGCTGGAGAGGGGGCAGGAAATTTTGCTGAACCCCCCGCTGCAGGCCGGCCAGACCGCGGCGGCGCAGGTCAATGGAATGGACGAGAACGGCAAGGCGCGTCCGTGAGCGAAGCGTCGACCAGGGAGGAAGGCGCAGCGGGAAGCCCGGCGCAGCCCGCTATCCTGCTGGAAGCGGTGACCAAGATCTACCGCATGGGCGACAACGAGGTCCGGGCGCTCAATGGGGTCGATTGGCGCGTCGAACCTGGATCCTTCTGGGCCATCATGGGGCCAAGTGGATCGGGCAAGAGCACGATGCTCAATCTGCTCGGCTGTCTCGACCGGCCCACCGGGGGGCGCTACCTCCTCGAAGGGCAGGATATCGGCCTGCTCGACGACGACGCGCTCAGCGAGTACCGGCTTCGCCATCTCGGTTTCATCTTCCAGAGTTTCAATCTTATCGCTCAGTTGACCGTCCAGGAGAATATCGAGCTGCCGCTGTACTACCAGGGATGGAGCCCCGAGGCGAGTGCGGCGCGGGCGCGCGAGCTGGCTGCGATGGTGGGGCTCAGCAAGCGGCTCGACCACCGGCCGACCCAGCTCTCTGGCGGACAGCAGCAGCGGGTGGCCGTCGCCAGATCGCTGGCCAACCACCCCAACGTTCTTCTGGCCGATGAACCCACCGGCAATCTCGATACCGCGACCAGCGAGCAGATCATGGGGATGCTGGCCGATTTGAACGGCCAGGGAAAGACGGTGATCGTTGTGACCCACGAACCCGATATCGCCCGCTTCGCTCCGTGCCGCCTGTTCATGCGGGACGGGCGCATCGAGACGATGGAGTTCGACTAATTTCCCGGACAGGACACTAGCCATGGTGCGCAGCCGCATACTTCGAAACCTCCGCCTCGGCATAAAGAACCTGCTCATGCACAAGCTGCGGTCGCTGCTCACCATGCTCGGCGTGGTGTTCGGCGTGGCCAGCGTCATTGCTATGCTGGCGGTGGGGGAGGGGGCTAGCCAGGAGGCGCTGGAACAGATTCGCCGCCTGGGCAGCAACAACATCATCGTCACCTCCATGCAGCCGTCGGTCGAAGGCGAGAACCGCGAGGTGCGGCTCAATATCTACGGCCTTGCCTACGACGACGAAGGGCATGCCCGGGCCTCCTTCCCGGCGATACGCCGGACCGCCCCGGCCAAGGTGGTCCGTAAGGAGGCCCGCATTGGCGCGCGCAGCATGGAACTGCGCGTGGTGGGCACGACGGCTGAATGGTTCGAGCTGGTGCGGCGTGAAATCGCGGCCGGTCGGGTGCTGACTCCGCTGGACGTGGAGAGCCGCGCCTCGGTGGTTGTGCTGACCGAGTACGGTGCGCGCCGACTGCTTGCCGGGAACTCCACCATAGGCCAGTCGCTCCGAATCGGCTCCGACTATTTCCGCGTGGTGGGCATCGTGCGCAGCGAGGGCGGAGTCGGCAGTTCGGTGCAGACCCCGGATCAGGAGGTCGATGCCTATATCCCCCTGTCCACCGCCCGGGAGCGATTTGGAGATGTCTTTGCGAAGCGCAGCGCAGGCAACTACATCCGCGAAAAGGTCGAGCTACACCAGCTCATCATCGAGGTGGATGACGCCCTGAACGTGGAAACCGTGGCGGCTGGCCTTGCCCATCTGCTCGAGCATCATCATCCCCGAGGCGACTACCGTCTCAGCGTGCCGATCACCTTGCTTCGCCAGGCCGAGGCAACCAAGCGCACCTTCAACATCGTGCTCGGATCCATCGCGGGTATCAGTCTGCTGGTCGGCGGCATCGGGATTATGAACATCATGCTGGCCTCGGTCACCGAACGCACCCGGGAGATCGGCATCCGCCGCGCGATCGGGGCAAAGCGGAACCAGATCGTCGGACAATTTCTCATCGAGACCATGGCGCTTCCCATGGCGGGAGGAGGCGTGGGGATTGCCCTAGGCCTGTCCATTCCCTGGCTCATCACCCAATTCGCGGGAATGCCCACCGTCATCACGCCCTTCAGCATCATTCTCTCCGTTGGGATCAGTGTGTCGGTGGGGGTGGTATTTGGTCTCTACCCCGCCGTGCGCGCTGCGAATCTCGACCCGATTATCGCCTTGCGCCACGAATAGGGCGGCAGCTCTGCAATCGGTCTTTTTCTTCCGATCCTGTTTGACAGGGCCACATTTTTTTCCCATGGTACGGGCCAGCCCGCACCCGACCCCCGGGTCGGTCTGCCAAGCTGTTTTCCACCTTTCACGACACCCTGGAGCTGCCATGATTTCAGAATCGCTCGGATTCAAGCCCTTCCCCGAACTGGAGGCTATTCTCACCGCCTGCCCCGGCTATGTGGTTGCCCAGAATAAAACCGACCTGTTCAAGCTGGCCCTGCGCGACGAGAAGGATGGCGTGCACGAGGTCGCCTACGACGTGCCCGGCAAGGGGGGCGTGGTCGAGGTCGATGTCTGCCGCGTCCGCAACGGCATCGCCGCCAACTACCGCGAGGCCTACATGCGCCGCCGCGATCCCGACTGCATGGTCATCGCCGACGAGCGACCCACCGACAAGCCACGCTACAGCGAGCGATTCGGCCACAGCTTTGATTCCCTCCGCCAGGAAACCTTCGACTGGCTCAAGTCCCAGCACCTCGCCCTATTCCCCTTCACGGCTGGTGCTCCCGGAATGGGAGGCGACGCCCTTGTGGTGGGGCCTTCAAACGCCGGCTTCTTCGCCCTCGGTCTGGCCATGCTCCAGGGTATTCTGGAGGCCGACGACATCCCGGCTGATTTCAACCCCAAGGCCGTGATCTATGTGGCTCCGGTATTCCGCCACACCCACTTCGACGGCAAGCAGATGGTTGTCCACAACCGGACGCCCGAGCGCCACGAGCTGTTCAGCTACAATCTCTATCCCGGTCCCAGCGCCAAGAAGGGCATCTATGGCGTATTGCTCACGCTTGGCGAGCGCGAGAAGTGGGTCACCGCTCACTGCTCCACTGTTCAGGTCATCACTCCCTACGACAACCGCCTAACCATCATGCACGAGGGCGCGAGCGGAGGCGGCAAGAGCGAAATGCTCGAGCAGGTCCACCGCGAGAAGGACGGCAGCCTCCTGCTCGGCACCAACATCCTCTCCGGCGAGAAGCGGAACATCGTGCTACCCCGGAACTGTGATTTGCGGCCGGTGACCGACGACATGGCGCTCTGCCATCCATCGCTCACCCGCCGCGATGGCCGCCTGGCGGTGATGGATGCCGAGAACGGTTGGTTTGTGCGGGTGAACCACATCACCCACTACGGCGTCGATCCCCATCTCGAGGAAATGACCATCCATCCCAAGGAGCCCCTCCTCTTCCTCAATATCGAGGCCAAGCCCGGCAGCACCGCACTGATCTGGGACCACATCCAGGACGCTCCCGGCAAGCCCTGCCCCAATCCCCGCGTGATCGTGCCCCGCCGAGCCGTTCCGAACATTGTTAGCGGCGCCGCCTCGGTAGACGTGCGCAGCTTCGGCGTGCGTACGCCGCCCTGCACCCGCGAGAAGCCCTCCTACGGCATCATCGGCATGTTCCATCTCCTTCCTCCCGCCCTGGCATGGCTGTGGCGCCTGGTTGCTCCCCGCGGACACGCCAACCCCAGCATCGTTGGCTCGGAGGGGATGGAGTCCGAAGGCGTGGGCTCCTATTGGCCCTTTGCCACTGGCCGAATGGTCGACCATGCCAACCTGCTCCTCCACCAGATCGTGGACACCCCAAAGGTGCGCTACATTCTGTGCCCGAACCAGCACATCGGCTCCTGGAAGACCAGCTTTATGCCCCAGTGGATCGCCCGCGAATACCTCGCCCGCCGCGGCGGCGCCCGCTTCAATTCCTCCCAGGTCACTCCGGCCCGTTGCCCGCTGCTCGGCTACGCCCTCAACAGCATCGTCATCGAGGGCCAGACCATCCCGGGTATTCTGCTGCGGGTCGAGATCCAGAAGGAAGTCGGTCCCGAGGCCTACGATACCGGTGCGCAAATCCTTACCGACTTCTTCCATTCGGAGCTGAGCAACTACCTCGTGCCCGATCTCGACCCGCTCGGTCGCCAGATCATCGAGGCCTGCCTTGCCGGCAAGGCAGCCGAAGATATGGCCGCGCTGATTCCCCACCCCTTCCTGGATCCCGATGAGTAGCTCGGAGAAGGCCGCCGGGGGCACACCTGCTGTGGTGCTGCTCTCCGGCGGGCTCGATTCCGCAACGGTGCTCGCCCTGGCCCGGGCCGAGGGCTATGCCTGCCATTGCCTGAGCTTCCGCTACGGTCAGCGCCATGCATGGGAGCTGGAAGCCGCCAGCCGAGTGGCCCAATCCCTTGGTGCGGCCGCCCACCGCATCGCCGATATCGATTTGCGCGCCTGGGGGGGGTCGGCCCTCACCGCCGACATCGACGTCCCCCGCGATAGCGATCTCGATGCGGAGGCCATCCCCGTCACCTATGTGCCGGCGAGAAACATCATCTTTCTTTCCTTCGCGCTCGCCTGGGCCGAAGTCCTCGGCGCCCGTGAAATTTTCATTGGCGTGAATGCCGTGGACTACTCCGGCTACCCCGACTGCCGGCCCGAATTCATCCGTGCCTTCGAGGAAATGGCCCGGGTCGGCACCAAGGCCGGCACCGAGGGGCGAGGGGCCCGGATCCATGCCCCGCTGATCGAACTGTCCAAGGCCGAGATCATCCGCAAGGGCGTGGGCCTCGGCATCGACTACGGCCTCACCCATAGCTGCTACGACCCCGACGCCCAGGGACGCCCCTGCGGACACTGCGATAGCTGCCGACTGCGCGCCCGAGGATTCGCCGACGCCGGCCTGGCCGACCCGCTGGTCGAAGCCTAGCGCCACGGCGAGGGTCAGCCGCTCTTCCTCGCCACCATCCACATGTTGTCGCTCAGGGGAAACCGGTCGTTCAGCCGGAAGCGGGAGACCGAATAGCCCGTGTCGGCTATGAGCCGGCGAAGGCTGTCCGGAGTAAAGTAGTTCACGTGCTCGGGAAAGCGGTATCCACACCACTTCCTGCCGCGAATCCGACGGTTCAAGCTCCCGTAGTTGGGCACCTTGATGATAACCGCAGCCTGCGTCTTGAGCTTGGGGCGTAGCGCCGCGAGCACCTCCTTGGGATGCATTTCATGTTCTAGATAGGCCCTGAGAATCGCCCCGTCGAAGAACCCGTCGTCGAAGGTGGCCAGTCCCTCGATGGCGGGGGCGCACACCACATGGCCTCCGCGCCGAGCGAAGCGGCGGTTGGCCTCCTCGATGACCGACCGCTCGATTTCAATCCCGTAGAAGCACACCGGATCGAGAACGCGGTCGCTTCGGTGGGCGTTTCCGCATCCGACGTCCAAGACCCTCCCCCGGGGAAAAAGCTCATGGATTAGCCGGGTGAGCTTGTCGCGCTTGAAGTACCGGCGGACCCGGGTCTGGATGCCGTGAAGGACGGGCTCCTCGGCGTGCCGGCGCTGGTGCTCGCGCGCCCACGAATCCTCCCAGGCAATCGCCTCGGAAAGCTGCTCGTAGGGCGGAACTTTTTCCAGATAGGCCATGATGCAGTCTTGGCAGCGGGTGAGGCCCCACGCGAGGTCGGGAAACAGCTTGGGCTGGCCTTGGTTGTCCTTCCCGCAAAGCGGGCAGGTACGTATTACAACTGGAGAAGCGGCTTCGGTCGTCATGCCTGCTTCTAAGCCATTCCCCGGATTTTGTAAACGCAATGCAGCGGTAGCGCCTTTCTCCCCACGCCAGCCCGCCAGAAATACAGCGGAGCCGAGCACTGCCGCGCCGCCGCTAAGCTGAAGTGGAATGCCGGCGGCGTTGCCGGTGACCAAAGCCATTGATCATCCCCGAGATCAGTACATGGGTATCGAGAACAATCCGCTAATGATCTTGCGCTACCCGGGCTGCGTCTCAAGGGCAAGCCGCATTTCTGCCTTGCCGCACCGAAGGGCTCCCGCTAGTATTAGGACTCAATTGTCCTAATCAGGCCCAACCCCGGAGGTCGCCCATGCAGTCCAGGTTTTCCGTCCGCCGCCTGCTCGTCGCGCTTGCCCCGCTTTTCCTCGGCGCTTCGCTCCACGCATCGGAGCCCGCATCGGCGGGCCTCCTGGACCGCAGCCCCTTCGACGCGGTGAAGAACCGCCCCCTCGGCAGCGAGCGCCTCACCCTCACCCTCGACGGACAGGCCCGCGCCCGCGTCGAGCACTGGGAGAACTTCGGCTTCGCGTCTGCCGCCGATGACACCTACCTGCTCGGGCGCCTGCTCCTCGGCGCCGACCTGCGCTTCGAGGACAGCATTCGTCTCTACGTCCAGGGCAAGAGCGCGGAGTCCACCGACCGCGATCTGCCCGGCGGGCGCCGCACCCTCGATGTCGATTCCCTCGATGTCCAAAACCTCTACATCGACCTCCGCCTGCCGCTGGGCGAGGGTGGGGTCATTCTCCGCGCCGGACGCCAGGAGCTTTCCTATGGTCGGCAGCGGCTGGTCAGCCCGCTCGACTGGGCCAACACC